>JAZUBD010000201.1:0-3683 GCA_045638305.1 Lachnospiraceae bacterium | reverse complement strand
AAGTCTGCCTTCCAGTAATTCCTTAATGGTCTTTTCGCTTCGCTTGATGAGAAGGTTAACCTTTCCGTTGCACGGAATGTCGGAAAAGTTGCTCCAGGCATTACCGGTGTAAGGAACATTATATTTTTCCGCTATGCGATGATCGGAGTAACCGAGAAGCGGTACGCCCTTGTCGATAAACACACGACGGTCGCCTTCCCTTACATAGCCTTCGCCGTCCCAGAAGGTCTGGTGCCAACATTCTTCGTCAGACCAGTCATCAACTAAGGTAAAGTCTTCGGAGAAGAGCTTTTGTCCCATTTTTCCGGAAAACAGTGAGGTACCCAGGGCCAGGCTTTCTGCGTTGAGGCAACTTCTTACCATGCCGATTAAACCGTAGTACTGGGATTGCAAAATAGCTTCCTCCGGGAAATCTACCTTGGTTTCGTAATTACCTAAGTAGTTGTCGGCCGTGTCGTAGAGCTTCTCAAAGGTAAAGTCTCTTTGACCGATTTCAAAATATCCGTCTGTGATATTTTTACTGTCTTTGTGTTTGTAGCTGATTTCTACATGGACACTGCTGTCGGTGTTCTCAAAGTCCAGTCCGTTATCGTTGGTGCGCAGATTGGTGTCTGTATTTTGGTAAAAGGAACCGGACAGGGTAAACTGCGGATATTTTTCGGTGATGTGCGCCAAGGCTTCCTTTGCAATGTCTAATAATTCGCGATCGCTGAGAATACGCTCGCATTTGTTGCGTTTTCTGCTACCGGTGGCAAGCGGGTACGGATATGGACGCTGTAAGGCAAGGTTCTGTTCCGCTCTTTTATATCCTTCCTCGTCACTCATCTCTCCTACCTGATAGTGGATGCCTACAAAACCGTCCCGGTATACGCGGAAGGAATATTCCGGTGCTACTTTTTTCTGAAAGGAAACGATTTTATTTTCTGCAAATTCTACGGTAGATACAGTACTGATATAGCTGAATTTTTCTTTCATGGAATCCCCTCCTAGTTTACGGTAAGTGTCTTGACACGGATACTCGGACCGCCGGCGGAAACCGGAGCGCTTTGTGCGTTTTTGCCACAGACAAAGGTGTCAAACAGTTTAAAATCCGTGCCTACGGCATCAATGTCAAACAAGGTCTTGAATACGGTTCCGGTGACTACGTTGGCACGAACCGGTTCACAGAGCTTGCCGTCCCGGATACGGTAACAAAGACTCGGCTGCATGGTAAAGGTGGACATGCCGGTACCGTAGTTTACCTGGTAAACGTAGATGCCGTCCTTCACTTCTTTTATTATTTCTTCCGGATTGTCGGAGCCACCCTCCAAATAGGTGTTGGTCATACGGACAATCGGTGAATACAAATAACTTTCTGCTCTTGCGTTTCCGGTAAGGGCTTCGCCTAAAGTGGTGGCGGATTTTGCGTCGTGGAGTCTGCCGGTAAGAACACCTTTTTCAATCAGACAGACGCCTTTTGCTTTGGTGCCTTCGTCGTCGTAAGGAACATAGCCGTGATTCGGAAGGTCACCCACGTCGCGGATGGTAATTTTGTCATTGCCCACCTTTTTGCCGATTACCCATTCGTCCTGCAATGCTTTGTCATTTAACATAAAGTCGGACTCACTCTTATGACCGAAACTTTCATGGGTAAACATAGCGGTAACAACCGGAGATAAAATACAGGTGTAATCTCCCGGAATCACATCTACCGCATTTCTTGCGTAGTCTAAGTAGCGGTCACGTTCCGCAATGATCTCATCGGTACGACCCAGTAAGCGGTCAAAGGAAAGCTCGGTGTAATACTTCCCACCTTCGGTGGTAATGTCGTTTACCGTGAAAGCGAAAAAGATACTCATGTTGCAATACTGCATATCCTGTACAATGGACGCTCCCTTGCTGGAGTAAAACTGCTTCTTTATGTGGGTACTGTTATAATTTCCGGTGTAGAGTTTCAGTTCCGGAATGGATTTGTCCACACATTCCTCCAAATAGGAAAGAACCAGTCCTTTTGCTTTTTCCCGAGGAACCTTCCGTAAATCATTTTCTCCTTCGAAACGAAGAACGGTGTCTTTGTTTACTTCAAAGGCTGCCACTACCGGGTCTTTTAAAATGTCCGGATTTGGGGTGGCAAGCGTTGCCAAATTGTCGATTTCTGCCTGAATGCCGGCAATGTCATTGGTGGTACCGGTGTACCACATGGTACCGTCGTACACGCGGATGATGGCACCGGTAACCGAGGTGGCGGAGTCGACTTCCACATCACCGTTTTTGACAAAGAAGTAGGTGCTGGCCGTTTCTTCGATTCGTACATCGGTGTATAAATCTTTTGGAAACTGATACATGGTGTAAACCCTCCTTATACATTTTTCATAAAATTAGGATAGCATAACAATGTTACGCTGTCAAGAAGAAAAGGAAAAAGAAGATTTTCTTGACTTCCCGCGCTACCTATGATAAGATAACACTAATCAGAGAAAGGCAGTGAAGGAAAAGAGTAGTTATCCGAAACGGTACAGAGAGAAGACGGCGGTGCGAGTCTTTGCGGGAAGGATAGTGAAGCAGTTCCGGAGCTTTGAACCGAACGGCATAACTTAGTAGGCTTCAACGGAATTCCTCCGTTACAGGGAAACGATATTGGCGTAAGGCTTGTATCGGCAGAGTGCAGGGTTTTCCCTGAAGTTAGGTGGTAACACGGACAGATTGTTCGCCCTAAGTTGATAGGTTTCTATCGACTTAGGGCTTTTCTATATTTAAGGAGGCACTATGAAAAGCGGAAAGGTTTCGGATACCGCACTCAGGCGGTCCATACTAAAGGAAGTACAAAAAGTGAATCAGGGAATCCTTTCGCCGACGGTGGGTAGCGGTGCAGGTGTAGTGCCGAATTGCAGTGTGTCCGGTGGTCTGGCGCGAGCCGGAAAAGTAACCGGGGACGGAAGACAGCCGGAGGTGTACAGTGCCATGCAGACGGTAGCGGGAGAAGGTCTTGCTACGGCTTACTTGGTAGCAGTACGGGCGGCAAACAGTTTGGCGGCCAAGGGAGCAATACCGCAGTCGGCCTCTATTGCCATTACGGTGCCGGAGTCCATGGATGAGCGGGATTTGCGAAAGATGCACGAACGCTACTGTGACTATTTGCAGAAGCAGAACATAAAGATTGTAGGCGGTCACACGGCGGTGAGTACCGTGGTGACAGAGCCGGTGGTTTCGGTGCAGATGATGGGAGTCGGAGCGGAGCCGATTGCTGACAATTCGGATGCTTATCTTGGTCTCGACATTGTTATGACAAAGCATTGCGGTCTCGGCGGTACGGCGCTTTTGGCGGGACATTTTACCGATGATCTTTCCACCAGATACCCGCGTCGTTTCATTGAGAGAGCGGCAGAGTTCCTTGTGGAAGCAGAAAAGAACGAGGAAGGCTACCTTGCAGTGACAGACGGTTCGGCCTATGTTCACGCGGCAGCGGAAGGCGGCATATTCGGAGCACTTTGGGAACTGGCGGAATTTGCACAGTGCGGACTGGAAATTGATTTACCGGAGATTCCGATTTTGCAGGAAACGGTGGAGATTTGCGAATACTTTGATGTGAATCCGTACCAGCTTCGGACAGAGGGCGTATTCTTAATTCTTACCGAACACGGCGGACGACTTTGCGAGATGCTGGAGGAAAAAGGTATACCGGCGGCGGTCATCGGAAAGACGGT
>JAZUBD010000200.1:0-1458 GCA_045638305.1 Lachnospiraceae bacterium | reverse complement strand
ATGATTCATCGGCATGCCGTAAGGATAGTCATCGTCCCCGATGACCGACAATACTCCGCGGGTCTCTTTTGTCAAAAGATCCACACACTCTTCTGTGGAAAGCTGTTTATTTTTTCTAAGTAATTCTCGAAACATAACTGCTCCTTTCTGCGATTTTGCTAACGTCGGCAAAATCGCCACTCGCACCCTTCGTACTTTTACTTTCCATTTCCCGGCTTCCACGGCTTTGGCGAAAGCAGTGTCGTACGCCCGATATCCGGCAATACATCGTACACGGAGCATCCCATTTTCTCCTCGAAATACTCTTTGCTGGCAAAGGTCCGCTCCCAGCCTTTAATGTAGGTCTCCATAATGCCGTACCGGCGGGTCACATCCACAAACCGCTTCTCCACAATGACAAAGCCATAATCCGTAGCCAGAGCATCACAAAGCTGAATAAGCATGTCGTACTCATCCGCCTCGCATCCATCTATGTACTTCTTTATCTCCTGCTCTGCCTCGGTCTGCGGCTCATAGGTAAACTCATCCTGCATCAGCGGATACGAATGAGTCATACAAATCCGGGCCACCTCATCCCAGCCCTTTTCCATGCAGTACTTATATCCCTCGTACACATGGGTCGGGATATCCACGATACCCACACGCCGTCCGATGTCATGAAGCACACCCACAATATATGCCTTTTCCGCATCCATCCCCGGCACCTTTTCCGCAATGTTTCTCGCCGCAATTCCCACGTTGATAGAATGCTTCGTCCACGGCCCCGGATTTAACTCTCCGGCCAAGTGTAATTCTTGTTCTGCTGTTTCTTTGGTTGGTAACATGTCAGTCTCCTATTCTTTTCGTCATAAACACCATATCCGGGTCGGTTCCCATCCCCTGCTTGTGATAAAAATGCTCTGTTGCATCGCCCTTTGCTGTAATCAAAATAATGTTTTTCACACCGCACTCCAGTAAACGCTTCTCCATTTCCGCAAACAGCTTTGATCCGATTCCTTTTCCGCGCATCTCATTTTTCACCCAATACTCATGCAGATTATACATCGGGCCATCAAAATACTGCTCCAATACTCCCAAAACCGCACCGCACAATTGTCCTCTTTGATATACGCACAGTCCGAAGGAATCCTCCGAATGAAGGATTTGTTGCAGTCTTTTCCGCGCCGTTGCAAAGGTGCATTCATCGTTCCAAGGCGCTGCATTGAAGGTCTCCATATAAAGGTGTGCCAGCTGGTCCAGATGGCTTTCTGCAATTTCTTCGTATCGCAACTCATCAAAAACATGATATGCCAACTCCATCGGTAAATTTTCCCATAGTTCCGCTCTGGATTGATTTCGTTTCAATTCCTTTATAACAAATGCATCCGGCTCCGGATACACCACAAAGTCGTCTTCCTCGCCTTTCTCCGGACGTATCGGAAATGCCAACTGTTCCGTCTCCACGGAAAACTGTGCATT
>JAZUBD010000199.1:0-14937 GCA_045638305.1 Lachnospiraceae bacterium | reverse complement strand
TAACGGATTTCCTGATACTGTCCTTCAAAGGTAAGGTCCAGTACACCGTCTTCGTTTACAACGTACTCGGTACCGTAAGAGGTACTATAGGTCATGTCGTTGAACGTATAGGTGGTCTTGCTTGTTGTAGTAGCGGCAGACAACATTTCTACCTTAATCTCATAGAGTTTTGCGGTAACGTCGGTAGCTTCTGCTAATAACATTACGCCAATCTCGGTTACGGTTCCGTCCAAAACCGGAGCCATGGTGTGAAGGGTCTTCTTGTCTGCGGAAAAACCGTACTCAACAAATACTTCTTCACCGGCATCGTTATAGAGCTTAAATGCAAGACTGTCAGCGGATTCCGCAGACACGGTAATGCTGTCGCAAAACTCCATGTTAATCGGCTCAGGGAAGCTGTAACGGATTTCCTGATACTGGCTCTCGAAGGTGAGATTCAGTACGCCGTCTTCGTCCACGCTGTAAGCGGTACCGTAAGAGGTACTGTAGGACATGTCATTGAAGTCGTAGGTTTGGGTGGCTGCCTGTGCATAAAGGTTGTTCGGTACGACCAGACCGAATACCAGACATAACGCCAGCACAAGGCATAAGCACTTTCTCTTGTTCATTCTTTTTTGTTCGCTCGCTTTCTTTCTTTTTGGGAATAGTAAAAAACCCCAAATAATTTTAGCGAAATATGGGTAAGAAGTCAATAGAAGCCTTGTATTTTTTAGACAAATTATGTAAAATTAATAGGTGGCGACATATCAAGAACAACATATTTTGAAAAGATAAAATATGGAGGTATTTCATGGAAAAGAAGTTTAAGTATGATGCGTTTATCAGTTATCGGCATACGCAAACCGATAAGTTTGTGGCAGGTAATTTACATAAGAAACTGGAAAGCTATCGTTTGCCGAATAATGTGGCAAAAAAGCGGAACGGAAAAAAAGATAAAATAGAACGGGTATTTCGGGATAAGGAAGAGTTACCTTTGACGAATAATTTAGAAGATCCGATTATTGAGGCGCTACAGGACAGCGAATGGCTGATTGCGGTGTGTTCGCCGCGTTTGAAGGAGTCCTTATGGTGTAAAAAGGAAATCGAGACTTTTATTTCATTAAGAGGCAGGGAACATGTACTGGCGGTGTTGATTGAAGGAGAGCCGGAAGAATCTTTTCCTGAAGAATTGCTTTATGAAATAAAAGAGATGGAGCAACCGGACGGATCAATCGTACAACAAAAGGTGATGTATGAGCCTTTGGCGGCTGATTTCAGAGGAAAAAATAAAAAAGAAATGAAAAAGGCAATGGATGCGGAGATTATCCGTGTGTTGGCAGCGATATTTGAATTGCCTTATGATGATTTAAGACAGCGGCACAGAGAACGGAAACTGCGTCGTCTGGTGGCAACTTCCTTGGGCGTGGGAGCAGTATGCCTTACGGTGGGAACGTACAGTACGGTGACGGCGATTCGTATTAACGAGCAAAAGCAAAGAATCGAAGCCCAGTCAGAGCAAATTCTGGAGCAGACAGCGGAAATACGTCAGCAATCGGAGGAATTAGAGAAAAAGAATGAGGAAATAACCGCGCAGAATGAGGAGATGGCAAAACAAAACGAGGAAATAACAAAGAAAAATGAGGAATTGGCGCAGCATCAGGCAGATGCGTTGTCGGAGCTGGCCGAACGTTATTTTTCCGAGGGAAATAAGAAGGATGCGCAGGAATTGGCTCTGCAGGTGCTGACGGAACAAAACGGCTTACGATTGCCGTATACGGCAAAGGCGCAGCAGGTATTGACGGATTGCCTGGCGGTGTACGATATCGGAGGTGTCTTCCGGGCGGATTATCATGTGAAGGCATCGGGACGTATTGAATATGTTAAGGAAAAGTACGGACGTAACATGATTGCAATTTATGACGAATCCGGCTTCCTTCGCTTATATGATATGGAGCAAAGGGAAGAACTTCTTTTGTTGGATTCGAAATCCCACGGAGCATCCTTAGAGAAGCGATGCGCATTTTTAGGTGAAGACCGGTTTGTATATTTCGGTGCGGGAAAGACGGTTTGTGTCTACAATTACCGGGAAAACCGTATGGAAGGGGAATTAACCCGGGGCATTCTTGCAAAAAGTGTGTGGGCAGATAGCGAAGGCTCGTATTTAGTGATAGAAGATACGTCTTCCTATTTTACGGTATATAGCGGGGAAACGTTGGAGAAGGTAGGCGAGATTGCAAAGTCGGAGGATGGAACCTGCGAAGATGTACTTCTTTTGCCGGACGGAACGCTGGTATATATGGAGGTTTTAAGAAATGCCGACGACTGGATGTTCATTGATACCACGTTGCATGTCTGGAATTTGAATAAGATGGAATCGCTATTTTCCCTGCATATGGGGAATCTTACCGTAAATGGGATGAAAGTTTGGAATGATGTGTTATATGTGATTTTCGGGGAATACAGCAACGCCTATTTGGCATGTGATACTCATGTGACTGCCGTTTCTTTGACGACCGGAGAAAAAGTTTGGGATACGGTTTTTGCGGGACAATTCCCGGAAAAGAATGGTCTGTACGGTGAGGAAGAAAGGAACCAGTTGCTTTGTATGACAAAAGATTGTTTGTATCTTGTTTCCGTAGCGGACGGAACATCGACCCTGGTATCGGGAAAAGGTGCAAAGGTGGCAAATGTTTTACTTGCCGGTACGGATGGATACTATTTATTTATTGAGGATGGAGAATTGATCTATCTGTCGGCGGAAAGTATGGTACTTATAGATAAGTGTGAAGAGTTTCTGTGTGTGACATCGGATAATGCGGAGATTTCTTTTTCGACGGAGGCCATATGGGTACTTGCGAATAATGATGACAAAATCACATTTTATTTGACAGACCGGGGACCGGATGTGAAGGAATATGATAAGGAAATAGAGCGTCCGGATAGTGATAAACTGTATGCGGATAAGGCAAAAGAATGTGCCGAATTGCTGTGCTCCGAACGACCGGAATATGTACAGTATGCAATTTATAATGAAGATGAGCGGTATTGTGCGGTAGTGTATTGGGACAACTCACTGGAGATTTTTGATACGGAATCAAAACAGTGTCTCGCTACGTTGGTGGGGCTGAAAAGTGTCGATCGGTTTGTCGGACCGGATGAAAAAGGCTGGATGTATCTTTGGGGAATCACGGAGGGATATATTTTGAACGAAAGCTCGGAAATGGTTGCACGTATCAAAAAAGCATATCATTTTGATGCGGAAAATCGGAAGGTATATGTCCGTAGCGGTAATACGGACTATGAAATTCCGGTATATGATTTGGATGAATTGCTCGCCCTTGCCGGTGCACGGTAGTATACATGAGTTTTTTGACAAAGGTTGCAATATATTGCTTCTTGTGCTACGAAGTATTGACATTTTGATTTAAGAGACTATAATAATATTCATAATTGAGAGGTCGAGAGAAATGCAGTATTTTTCCCGGGAAAACAACGAAAATATTTTGGGGAAGTGTGCAGAGGAGGAAGCGTATGGAAGCAAAGAAACACTCAAAGATGGCCTGGTTATGGGAAAATATGAAGGGCTACAGAGTCATTTATCTCTTTGGTATTTTGGGTACAATTGTGTACAATGTAATGCAGTTGACGGTGCCGTATATTACGCAGAATATCATAGATTTATTCCTGACCGGTGATGAGGCAGCAGCGAATCTGGCAAACAAAAGGGATTTGTTTTTCCAGTTGATTATCGCAATGATTGTGTTGACCTTTGTAAGAACGTTGGTTGTGTATCTTGTTTGTATGGATGTAGAGCACGTGTCCCAGAAGGTTTTATACCGTGTCAGAACGCATTTGTTCGACAAGATCGAGCGGCAGGATATGAGCTTTTACAGCACCTACCGTACCGGTGACTTGATGACCCGCGTAACCGGTGACCTGGATGCGGTACGTCATATGATTGCCTGGGTTATCCGTTGTATTGTGGAGTCTCTTGCCTTACTTATTGCAACAGCGGCGTATTTCGTCTATATGGATTGGCGCCTGGCATTATCTATTTTGGCGATTGCACCGTTTATTCTGATTATTATCGTGTTGTTCCGTAATAAGGTAGCACCGAGACATAAGGAGCTTCGTGAAAAGCTGTCCCACTTAAATACGGCGGCACAGGAGAATATTTCCGGTAATCGTGTGGTAAAGGCATTTGCAAGAGAAGATTACGAGATTAAAAAGTTTGACGAATGCAGTGTAGACTTTTCCAAGACAAATAAGAAGACGGCGCTTACCTGGATTACATATTTTCCGTATATCGAGACCTTTGCGAATTTGATGTCCATCGCACTTCTGGTTGTAGGCGGTTTGTTCATTATTAACGGCAGTCTTACCATGGGTGAGTATGTAGCATTCTCCGGTCTTATCTGGGCGGTGCAGAACCCGATGCGTATGTTAGGTAGTATTATGAACGAGTTCCAGAGATTCTCTGCGGCATCCGACAAGGTGATGGAGATTTATTATTCCGAGCCGAAGATAGTAGATAAGGAAGATGCGATTGATTTACCGAATCGTTTTAAGGGTAAGGTAGAGTTTAAGAATGTAAGCTTCAAGTATGAAGACGGCAATCTGCCGGTATTACATAATATCTCCTTTGTAGTAAATCCGGGAGAGACGGTAGCAATTATGGGAGAGACCGGATGCGGTAAGACTTCCATGATTCAGCTGATTCCGCGCTTCTACGAGCCGACGGAGGGCGAGGTGCTGGTGGACGGTATTAATGTAAACGATATGAAGTTGACCCAGCTCCGTAAAAACATCGGTCTTGCGACTCAGGATGTATTGCTGTACTCCGATACTATCGACGGCAATATTGCTTACGGTGACAGTAGTTTGACCAAGGAAGAAGTGGAGAAGTTTGCAAAGTATTCCGCGGCGGCAAAGTTTATTACAAAGATGCCGGACGGATACGATACCATCGTAGGTGAGCGGGGTGTAGGTCTTTCCGGCGGTCAGAAGCAGCGTATTTCCCTGGCGAGAGCCCTTGCGGTTAAGCCGGCGATTCTCATTCTGGACGATACTACTTCCGCGGTAGATATGGAGACGGAGAAGCAGATTCAGCACAGCTTAAACGAGCTGGATTTCCCGTGTACGAAACTGATTATCGCACAGCGAGTTTCCACTACAAAGTTTGCGGATAAGATATTGATTATCCAAGGCGGTCGGATTACCGAAGAGGGTACCCACGACGAATTGGTTGCCAAGAAGGGCTATTATTATAGTTTGGTACAGTTACAGACCGGAGAGGAGGTATAATCATGGCTAGAAGAAATACATACAGAGAAGACGAAGTCTTAGAAACCCCATTTGATTACCACCACCTGTTACGCGCGTTTGTTTATATTAAAAAGTATCTGGGTAAGATGATATTTGCACTTATTTTAAGTGCAATCGGCGGTATAACCGGTTTGTTCGGGCCGATGATTACCCAGAAGGCACTTGATGAGGCAATTCCGAACGAAAATGTAAAAATGTTGCTGATGTTAGTCGGCTTGCTTTGTATTTGCTTTATCTTAAGTATCATTTTTACAACGATTCGTTCCAAAATTATGATTAATGTGAGCCAGAATATTATTTATGATATTCGTAAGGACGTATTTGAGCATTTACAGAAGCTTCCTTTCCAGTATTATGATGACAGACCTCACGGTAAGATTTTGATTCGTGTGGTAAACTATGTAAACTCTGTGTCGGATATGTTATCCAACGGTTTGATTAACGTGGTACTGGAAATTATGAATCTGATATTTATTGTCATTTTCATGTTCTGTGTGGATGTAAAGCTTTCCTTGGTTGTATTGGCAGGCGTGCCGGTTTTGGCAGCGTTTATGTTCTGGATTAAAGAGAAGCAGAGAAAGGCATGGCAGCAGGTATCCAATAAGAACTCCAACCTGAATGCATATTTGCAGGAGAATATCGTGGGCGCGAGAATCACCCAGATGTTCGCACGTGAGGAGGAGAATGCGGAGACTTTTGCGGAGCTTTCCGATCGTTGTCGTACCACCTGGTTTAAGGCGGTTATGTACAGTAACCTTGTATGGCCGGGTATCGATAATATTTCCGTATGGGTAAGAGCGGCGGTATTTATTGTGGGTCTTATCTTTATGGGAGTCGGCGAAGTAAGTCTCGGTGTAATTGTAGCGGTTACTTCCTACGCATCCAGATTCTGGCAGCCGATTATGAACCTCGGTAATATTTTCAATAACTTCATCAATAACATTGCTTATTTGGAGCGTATTTTCGAGACCTTAGACGAGCCGGTAACCGTAGATGATGCGGAGGATGCGGTGGAGATGCAGCCGATCAAGGGTGATGTAACCTTTGAAAATGTAACTTTTGCTTATGAAGAGGGCAAGGATGTTTTAAAGAATGTATCCTTTACCGTAAAGGCAGGCGAGAGTGTGGCTTTGGTTGGTCCGACCGGTGCGGGAAAGAGTACCATCGTGAATTTGATTTCCCGGTTCTACAATGTAAATCAAGGCCGTGTGTTAATCGATGGACAGGATATTGCGAAGGTAACCTTACATTCTCTTCGTTCCCAGATGGGTATCATGTTGCAGGATAGCTTTATTTTCTCCGGTACCATTGAGGATAACATCCGCTATGGTAAACTGGATGCCACTACCGAGGAGATTATAAGGTCCAGTAAGACGGTATGTGCCGATGACTTTATTACCAGATTCCAGGACGGTTATCAGACCGAGGTAAAGGAAAGAGGTTCCCTTCTTTCCCAGGGACAGAAGCAGCTCATTTCCTTTGCGAGAACCTTACTTTCCGACCCGGCAATCCTTGTATTGGATGAAGCAACCTCCAGTATCGACGTACAGACCGAGCGTGCATTGCAGCAGGGTATTGATGCAATGTGTGAAGGAAGAACTTCCTTTATTATCGCCCACAGACTTTCTACCATTAAGAACTGTGACAAGATTATGTACATCGATCAGGGCGGTATTGTGGAATGCGGAAGCCATGCGGAACTGATAGCGAAGAAAGGATATTATTATAAGTTGTATACGGCGCAGATGGATGACATTGCGTAATATTTATAAATAGTTGTGGCAAGTGTATTTGTTTTCTCACATCGCAACGCTTCGTCAAACTTCCTCTAAGAACGACTAGGACGCTCGGGTGTGGCCTCGCGCCCAGTCTTTTCTAAGAGGTGATTTCGACTCAGCTAAGAACGCGGCCCTTCGGGCAAATTCGAAAACAAATAGCACTTGCCACAACTATTTTGTGCAGTGAAGTGTTCAAAGGAAGAAAAGTGTGGTAATATGAAAGTGCTTGGAGGTGTAGGTTATGAATCTTAAGAATGTCGGATTAATCGGGCGGGTGATGCCCTTGGAGGATACACTTTGGATGGCTCTTTCGGGAACGGGAGTTGAGTTTTCCGTGACCGGTACGTTTGCAAGGATTGCTTTCCTGGCGGATGATACCTGGTGCGGTATACCGGAAAACCGGGCCCGGGTGGCGGTATATGTGGATGAAGAACGAGTGGTAGATACTTTGTTAGATAAACCGGAAACAGTGATTACGGCATTTAAGGATGAGGAGCCGGAGACACACCTTGTCCGGGTGATAAAGTTGTCTGAGTCAGCGATGTCTACCTGTGGAATTTCCAGGATTGAGACGGACGGAGAGATGGTACCGGCCGGGGGTAAGAGTAGGCTGATTGAATTTATCGGGGATTCCATTACTTGCGGGTATGGCGTGGATGACGAAGAACGGGAGCATCATTTTGCGACCGCTACGGAAGATGTGACAAGGGCGTTTGCTTATAAGACAGCACAGGCGCTGGAGGCTGATTACAGTATGGTATCCTTCAGCGGATACGGAATTGTGTCGGGGTATACGGGAACCGGAGAGAAGGTAGGGAATCAGCTGGTACCGGACTATTATGAAAAGCTCGGTTTTTCTTATGGGACTTATAGGGATAAGTATCAGCCGCAAACGATGGCTTGGGATTTTTCGAAGAGACAGCCGGATGTGGTTGTGATTAATTTGGGAACCAATGATATGAGTTATGTGTTGGATTATGCGGACAGAAGAGAGGAATATGTGACCGGTTATGTTGCATTTTTAAAAACAGTACGGAAGAATAATAGGACAGCGTGGATTCTGTGTGTGTTGGGCATGATGGGAGAAGCGTTATGTTCTGCATTGAAGGAGGCCGTGGAACGATACAAAGCAGAGACCGGGGATGCAAAAGTGTCCTATATGGGCTTTCCTGACCAGCTCCCGGAGGACGGCTATGCGGCGGACTGGCACCCGACGGAGACAACCCATCGGAAGGCGGCACAGAAGCTGACGGAGGAAATCAAGAGGTGTATGAAACTGTAACGAATAAAAATCAAAATATTAGCATAGAGTTGTTGAAAAAAAGAAGGAAAAGAAGTATAATAGAGGGGAACTTAGCTTGGGTGTGAGGAATTGTGCGAAAGTTTATGTCTTGGGATAACAAAGGAGAAGGTTATGGAAGAGAAGCAATTTCGTTACGCAGATTTGGGGGAACAGAGAAAAAAGGTAAATCTTTTTATGTGTATTACCACAGCGGTTGTTTATTTGTTGAGCTACGTTGTTGTATTTGTATCCTTTTTGCAGAAAAACCGAAGCGGGCTTTATGCAATCGGGATGCTTGCGGTTATGGTTGCTACCATTGTACTGGGTTTTCTTTCCTTAAAGAAGGATAGCGGAAGTAAACTGTTGCGCTACTATATGTTAATCGGTCTGAGTATTGTTGGCGCAATGTTGATTTATGCATATGTGGATTATTATATGCGTTTTTTGGCTGCGATGCCGCTTCTGGGTTGTATTTTGTTTTTTGATACTAAGTTTTCTAAATTGGCTGCAATTATTGTTTCGACGGAGAATATTGTGATTACTTTATTCCGTCAGTTTGTGTTACATACTTACACGGGTGAGGAGTTTGTACCGAATCTTGTAGCGGGGTTTGCGGTTACGGTACTGATGTTTCTTGCGTTTTATCTGACCAAGGTAGGAAAGTCCTTTAATGAGGATTCTATCGGACGGGCCCAGTATGAAGCGGAACAACAAAAGCGTATGATGAAGGACGTGTTGGATATTGCGGAGCAGGTGCGCATCGGTACCCGGCAGGCAATGGATATTGTAAATGAACTTCAGATGTCTTCCGAGGCAGTGACGGAGGCGGTGGGAGATATCAGTCTCAGTACCTCGGCAACGGCGGAAAGTGTGCAGAACCAGAGCATCATGACCCAGGGAATTCAGGATCATCTTGAGCAGGCTGTGTTGCGTGCGGAGGATATGGTAAAGGTGGCCGGACGTTCCAATGAGTTAAATGAGGAAAGTACAGAAAAGATGCGTCGTCTTCGTACAGAGGCGGAGGCGTTACAGAAAACCAATGATACGGTTGCTGTAACGATGAAACAGTTGCAGCAAAATGTCATTAATGTAAAAGAAATTACAAAGACGATTTTTGATATTTCTTCCCAGACGAATTTGCTGGCATTGAATGCGTCCATCGAAAGTGCCCGTGCGGGAGAGGCCGGTAGAGGATTTGCGGTAGTGGCGGACGAGATTCGGAAGCTTTCGGAACTGACTCGCGTGGAAACGGAGAATATTTCCGGTATTTTGGATAATCTGGCGAATAATGCCATAGAAACCGCAAAGGCGTTAGAAGAGTCCCTGCGAAGCGGAAGAGTGCAGGAGGAAATGATTGCTGAAGTGGCAGGTCGGTTCGAAGAGGCAAACGAGAATGTAAATAGGCTGACGGAGCATGTGAATGAAATCGAGAAGACGTTAGGTGAACTGTCCAATGCCAATACGGAGATTGTAAACGACATCTCTAATTTGTCTGCGATGTCGCAGGAGATTACGGCGTTGGCACAGCAGTCGTCCGAAATGACAGAGGGAAATCATAAAAATGCAATTCAGGCCAAGGAGATTTTGGATGGTGTACTTTCCGTGTCCCACGGTTTGGAAAAATATGTAGCGAAATAAGAAGTTGATATGAGATTATAAGGACTCCATATACCCGGACGTTCAGGTATATGGAGTTTTTTACGAGGTTTGTATGAAGAATAAGTATAAAGGAACGATTTATGCCTGTTTTGTGGGATATGTGGTACAGGCAATTATTAATAATTTTGCGCCGCTGTTATTTTTGACATTTCAGGAAATCTACGGAGTGCCGTTGTCGAAGATTACTTTTTTGGTGACGTTCAATTTTTTACTTCAATTGACAGTGGACTTGATTGCTGCAATAGTTATCGATAAAATCGGGTACCGGGTGGCAGCGGTGGCGGCTCATGTGTTTGCGGCAATCGGTTTGGTGTCTATGGCATTTTTGCCGGGGATAACGGCAGATCCGTTTACGGGACTTATGATTTCTGTTGTGATTTATGCCCTGGGGGGCGGTCTTTTGGAGGTGTTAATCAGTCCGATTGTGGAGGCTTGTCCGACGGATAATAAAGAGGCTGCCATGAGTCTTTTACATTCTTTCTATTGTTGGGGACATGTAGGTGTGGTACTTTTGTCTACGTTGTTTTTTGTAACGGTAGGAATTGAGCATTGGAGATTATTGGCAATCTTATGGGCGGTGGTTCCGCTTGTAAACGGAATTGTGTTCTTGGTGGTCCCGCTTGTGAAGTTGTTATCCGATGAGGAGAAAGGGATGTCCATAAAAGAGTTGGTGTCCGACAAGGCGTTTTGGATATTTATACTGTTGATGTTTTGTGCGGGAAGCTGTGAGCAGGCAGTGAGCCAATGGGCATCCGCCTTCGCGGAAAAAGGACTTAACATAAGTAAAACGTTGGGAGATTTGGCAGGGCCGATGTTGTTTGCAATCTGTATGGGAACTGCCCGTGTATTGTACAGTAAAATCGGAGAAAAAATTCATCTCAGAGCGGCAATGGTATTTTGCGGATTGCTTTGTCTTGGCAGTTATTTGTTGATTTCTTTATCACCGCTTCCGCTACTTGGCTTAATCGGATGCGGCATTTGCGGATTTTCCGTAGGGCTTTTGTGGCCGGGCACCTTCAGCCTGGCGGCGGTAGGGCTTCCGAGAGGCGGTACGGCAATGTTTGCGCTTCTTGCTTTGGCGGGAGATTTGGGTTGCTCGATGGGACCGACGCTGGTAGGCAGAGTGTCCGCTGTTGCGGGTGATGACTTAAGGAAGGGGATTCTGGCTGCGATTGTGTTGCCGGTGATGTTACTTACAGCACTTTGGATGAATAAAAGAACCGGAGAAAAGCGTCAGGAAAAGTAACGTATGAAAGAACAAACAATGAAAAAAGCGAAGTGTGAAACCGCCTACAAAATGTTGACTTTTGTAGGCGGTTCTGTTATACTTAGGAGTAATTGTAACTTTAGCGCAATACTGTACTGATTTGGGCAAAAGTGGCAACGGTTTCCGTAAGTGCAGAAAGCGGATTCCGAAGAACATACAGGAAGAAAGGTGGAATCACTTATGAAGAGTGACGCAGTGAAGAAGGGCGCAACACAGGCACCGCATCGGTCTCTGTTTAACGCACTGGGTTTGACAAAGGAAGAGATGAATAAACCGTTAATCGGTATCGTCAGCTCTTACAACGAAATCGTACCGGGCCATATGAATCTGGATAAGATTGTGGAGGCAGTAAAGCTTGGCGTGGCAATGGCAGGCGGTGTTCCGCGAGTCTTCCCGGCAATTGCGGTCTGTGACGGTATTGCCATGGGTCATATCGGCATGAAGTATTCCCTTGTTACGAGAGATTTGATTGCGGATTCTACGGAGGCTATGGCATTGGCACATCAGTTTGACGCGCTGGTTATGGTTCCGAATTGTGATAAGAATGTACCGGGCTTACTTATGGCAGCGGCAAGACTTAATATCCCGACCATTTTTGTTTCCGGCGGTCCGATGCTTGCAGGTCATGTACATGGAGACAAGACCAGTCTTTCCAGCATGTTTGAGGCAGTCGGTGCCCATGCGGCGGGCAAGATGAGCGAGGACGAGCTTGATTATTATGTAGAGAAGGCTTGTCCGACTTGCGGTTCTTGTTCCGGTATGTATACCGCAAACTCCATGAACTGTCTGACCGAAGTACTTGGTATGGGCTTACAGGGCAACGGTACCATTCCGGCTGTGTATTCCGAGCGTATCCGTCTTGCAAAGCATGCCGGTATGAAGATTATGGAATTATTAGAAAAAGATATCCGTCCGCGTGATATTATGACCGAGAAGGCGTTTATGAACGCACTGACTGTAGATATGGCTTTGGGCTGTTCTACCAACAGTATGCTTCACCTTCCGGCTATCGCTCACGAGGCAGGCGTGGATTTAAATGTAGATATCGCAAACTCCATCAGCGCAAAGACTCCGAACCTGTGTCATTTGGCACCGGCAGGACATGCCTACATCGAGGAGCTTGACGAGGCCGGCGGCGTATATGCGGTAATGAATGAGCTCAGCAAGAAGAATTTGTTGAATCTTGATTGTATGACCGTCACCGGTAAGACCGTAGGCGAGAACATTGCTCCGGTAAAGAATAGAAATACAAATATCATTCGTCCGATTGAGAATCCGTACAGTGAGACCGGCGGTATCGCTGTATTAAAGGGTAACTTGGCTCCGGACTCCTGTGTGGTTAAGCGTTCCGCGGTTGTTCCGGAGATGCTGCAGCATGAGGGACCGGCAAGAGTATTTGACTGTGAGGAGGATGCAATCGCAGCTATCCTCGGAGGTAAGATTGTAGCGGGAGATGTTGTGGTCATCCGTTACGAGGGTCCGAAGGGCGGTCCGGGTATGAGAGAGATGCTGAACCCGACATCCGCGATCGTTGGTATGGGTCTCGGCTCAAGCGTTGCGCTGATCACAGACGGAAGATTTTCCGGAGCTACAAGAGGCGCTGCGATCGGACATGTCAGTCCGGAAGCCGCATCCGGCGGAAATATCGGCCTCATCTATGAAGGCGATACGATCGCGATCGATATTCCGAACTGCAGGATCGAGGTCAGGGTTTCGGATGAAGAGCTCGAAGAGCGCAGAAGCAAATGGGTCTGCCCGGAGCCGAAGATCACGACCGGATATGCTGCCCGCTATGCAAAACTTGTAACTTCAGCTGATAAAGGCGCGGTTTTAATGTAACACTACCCCAAAAGCGGGCAGGGGATCCTGCCCGCTTACACAGGATAAAACTATGAGACGAATAAAAATATTTGACACAACGTTAAGAGATGGGGAGCAGTCTCCGGGCTGCACCATGAACCTGAAGGAAAAACTGGAAATTGCAAAAGCTCTTGAGAAACTGAGAGTGGATGTCATTGAGGCCGGATTTGCAATTTCTTCTCCCGGAGATTTTGAATCCGTAAATACGATCGCTAAGAACATCCGCGGATGCGAGATCGCATCGCTTGCGAGATCTACCGAAAAAGATATCGACGCTGCATGGGAAGCTGTTAAGGTGGCCGAGAATCCGAGGATCCATCTTTTTATCGCAACCTCAAAGCTCCATATGGATTACAAGCTTAAGATGACGGAAGAGGAAGTTCTTGACCGGATCCGGTACATGACGGCCTATGCAAAAAAATACTGCTCCAATATCGAGTTTTCCGCAGAGGACGCGACAAGAAGCGATCTGGAATTTCTTGCAAAGGCAGCGGAAACGGCAATCGCTTCCGGGGCTACCGTTGTCAATCTTCCGGATACCGTCGGCTATTCTACGCCGGAAGAGATGAAGCGCATGATCGGATATGTTTTAGAACATGCGGAAGGAGCAAAGGATATTGAGCTTTCCGTTCACTGCCATAACGATCTCGGAATGGCTACGGCAAACTCTTTAGCCGGCGTTCTCGCAGGAGCGAAACAGATCGAATGTACGATCAACGGGCTCGGAGAAAGAGCGGGAAATACGGCGCTTGAAGAAGTTGTCATGGCTATGAAAACAAGAGCGGATTCCTTTACCGATATCGACTGTAATATTGATACGACCCAGATCTACCGTGCAAGCAAAGCGGTCTACAGCGTGATCGGACAGCATGCGCCGTTAAATAAGGCGATTGTCGGCCAGAATGCTTTCAGCCATGAATCCGGGATCCACCAGCACGGCGTACAGGCAAACAAGCTGACGTATGAGATCATGACTCCGGAACTGATCGGTATTCATGTGAACAATATCGTTCTCGGAAAGCATTCCGGAAAGCATGCGT
The DNA here is from genome assembly GCA_045638305.1 of Lachnospiraceae bacterium. Taxonomy (GTDB): domain Bacteria; phylum Bacillota; class Clostridia; order Lachnospirales; family Lachnospiraceae; genus SIG307. The sequence goes on along the minus strand of JAZUBD010000199.1, from coordinate 747 downwards.
TTGAAGAGCACATTGCAAACCTCGGCTACCAGCTCAGCGAAGAAGAACTTCTGACAAGTTTTGAGGCATTCAAGGCTCTTTGTGATAAAAAGAAAAATGTCAATGATGATGATATAGAGGCGATCATTCTTTCCAATACCGGAGCGGAAATGGAAGTGAACGAAAACGATTACCGTTTAGACTGGTTTGCAGTCCATACGAGTAATTTCACGACGAGCACGAGTACGGTCTGTTTAAGAAAAGGCGATGAGAAGTTTGAACAGGTCGCTTTGGGAGACGGACCGGTCGATGCGGCGATCGCGGCGATCGATAAGATCATGAATCCCGGAGAGCATATTTTCGGAAAATTCAGCATCAACTCCGTTTCCGAAGGCAAGGATACATTAGGAAGCGTTTCTGTCACACTTGAGACTCCGAACCAGAGATTTATCGGACGGGGGCTTTCAACAGACGTGATCGAAGCCAGTATCCGCGCATATATCAACGCTGCAAATAAGATGATCGCGTCAGATAATAAAAAGGAGGCGTAAGGATAATGAAGATGACAATGACACAAAAGATCCTGGCATTTCATGCAGGCCTTGAACAGGTCAAAGCCGGAGATCTTATCGAGGCAAAGCTGGATCTTGTTCTCGGAAATGATGTCACAACACCTGTCGCGGTAGATGAGTTTCATAAAGCCGGCTTCCAAAAGGTTTTTGACAAAGACAAAATTGCAATAGTGCTTGACCATTTTGTACCAAACAA
>JAZUBD010000198.1:0-7220 GCA_045638305.1 Lachnospiraceae bacterium | reverse complement strand
GCCTGGGATGCGGCGTTACAGGATTATTTTAAGAGGAATGGTATCGTTGTTAGCACTCAATAGGATTGAGTGCTAAATTTTTCTTGACATTTTTAAGAGGCAGTATTATAGTAGAAGCATGGCGATGCGCTAGGCTTCTTTTTTACTGTAAAGGGGATACCGTGTAAGGGGACAGAATGCGGGCGTATACAGTGAATGCGATAGCGTAATATGGAAAGGAGATCCTAAGTATGAGTAATGTTGTAAATGAGCAAGGCAGCTTGTCCATTCATTCGGAGAATATTTTCCCGATTATTAAAAAGTGGTTGTATTCCGACCATGACATCTTTTTCCGTGAGTTGATTTCCAACGGATGTGATGCTATTACGAAGATGAAGAAGTTAGAGATGATGGGCGAGGTGAGCCTTCCGGATGACAACGAGTGGAAGGTGACCGTAAAGGTGAGCCCGGAGGAGAAGACCATCAGCATTATCGATAACGGTATCGGTATGACGGCGGATGAAGTAAAGCAGTATATCAATCAGATTGCGTTCTCCGGTGCACAGGCTTTCGTGGAGCAGTATAAGGACAAGACCAACGAGGACTGCATTATCGGTCACTTCGGTCTCGGTTTTTATTCCGCATTTATGGTGGCACATAAGGTGACCATTGATACCAAGTCCTATAAGGACGAGCCGGCGGTTCACTGGGAGTCTGAGGAAGGCGTAGAATTTGAGATGGGGGAAGGCACCCGTCTTGATCGCGGTACGGAGATTACGTTGTATCTGAACGAGGATAGCTATGAGTTCTCCAATGAGTACCGTGCAAAGGAAGTTATTGAGAAGTATTGTTCCTTTATGCCGACCCCGATTTTCTTTGAAAATGTAGATGCACCGGCAAAGGAAGCTCCGAAGGCAGAGGATGGGGAAGCAGCAGAGGAGGCAAAGCCGCAGCCGCTTAATGACCCGAGCCCGCTTTGGACGAAGCATCCGAACGAGTGCACCGAAGAGGAGTATAAGGAGTTTTTCCGTAATGTATTTCACGATTACAAGGAGCCGTTGTTCTGGATTCATTTGAATATGGACTATCCGTTTAACTTAAAGGGTATTTTGTACTTCCCGAAGATTAACACGGAGTACGAGAACTTAGAAGGAACCATTAAACTGTACAGCAATCAGGTATTTATTGCGGATAATATTAAAGAGGTTATTCCGGAGTTTTTATTGTTATTAAAGGGTGTTATCGATTGTCCGGATCTGCCGCTTAACGTATCCAGAAGTGCGTTGCAGAATGACGGTTTTGTAAAGAAGATTTCCGACTACATTACCAAGAAGGTGGCGGATAAGTTGTCCGGTATGTGTAAGGTAGAACGTGAGGAGTACGAGAAGTATTGGGATGATATCAGTCCGTTCATTAAGTTCGGTTGCTTAAAGGATGATAAGTTCTGTGAGAAGATGAAGGATTACATGCTCTTTAAGAATTTAGAGGGCAAGTATTTGACCTTAGAGGATTATGTAAAGGCTGCAAAGGAAGCTGCCGGTGAGACCGAAGAAAATCCGATTGTGGAAAATGCAGACGGTACCTCCGCTACGGTCGAGAACGGTGACGATGCAGAGGAAAAGAAGCAGGTAGTGTATTATATTACCGATGAGCGTCAGCAGAGTCAGTACATCAATATGTTTAAGGAAGCGGGCTTAGATGCCATCTTCTTAACCCACAACATCGACCAGCCGTATATTTCGAAGCTGGAGTATGACAATAAGGAAATTCGTTTCCAGAGAATCGATGCGGATCTGACCGACACCTTTAAGGAAGAGGTAACGGAAGACGCAGAGGATTGGAAGAAGCTGACCGAAACCGTAACGGATATGGTAAAGAAGGCATTGAACAAGGAGAAGGTGACTGTAAAGGTAGAAAAGCTGAAGAACGAGAAGGTAGCTTCCATGATTACCCTGTCCGAGGACAGCCGAAGAATGCAGGATATGATGAAGATGTATAACATGTACGGTATGGATCCGTCCATGTTCGGCGGAGAGGGCGAGACTTTAGTGTTAAACGCAAATCATCCGTTGGTGAAGTTTGTCTTCGAGCATAAGAAGAGCAAGAATGCTTCCGTCATCTGCGAGCAGCTTTACGATTTGGCAATGCTTTCCCACAAGCCGCTGGCACCGGAAGAGATGACTAAGTTTATCGAGAGAAGCAATGAGATTATGCTGCTTTTGACGAAGTAAGTTTTATTGAGTTGAAACGAAAAGAGACCGCTTGTTTGATATGACAGGCGGTCTTTTTGTGTTAGAGGCGGTCATTTTGTGATAGCTTTGTGAAGAGTGTTTGCAGTGTTTGTGAACCGGATTGACGAGCCATATTTTACCGTGTTAAAATGAGTGCAAAGACAAGCAGATGCATCAAATGATGCGAAGGCGCGGAACTAAAAGGAGTATAGGGGAGGTAGTGTATGAGAACGAAAAAAATGCAAGCATTCATTATGGTAGTTGCTTTGGGGATATGTTGTAGTTCCGGCTGTAACAGAGGGCCGGAGGTGCCGGGACCGACCGGAACACCGTTTCCTACAAACAAGCCGGAGGCAACCGGAACACCGATACCGACGCCGACTGCGAAACCTGTCAGAAACTTAAACGGTCTTCAGATTATCATCGGTGATACTTATTCACCGGAGGTGACTTCTGCTCCGACCAATGCCTGGGAAGAGGCAAGAATGTTATATCGAGAGGAAATTATGGAAGTACATAACTGTACCATCAGTGAAAAAAAGGTGGCGGACCCGGAGGAGATGCAGGAGGTTTTCATAAGTTCCGTAGAAGCAGGAGAACCGGCGGCGCAGGTGTTTGAACTGGATTACAGGCTGATTGCAAAGCCGTTATCTAAGGGACTGTTCTATGACCTTGCCACGCTGGAAGAGTTGGGGATAAGTGCTGATGACAGAGAACGTTGGGATAAGTGGAGCGATGCGGTCAATGAGGTTATGACCAAAGGAAAGAGCATTTATGGGATGCGTTCAGAGTGGATGGAACCGGGCGGTGGAATTGTTTTTAATAAGAGACTGTTTAAGGAAGCAGGCCTTGACCCGGAGCTGCCCTATGAGTTGCAGGCAAGGGGAGAATGGACTTGGTCGAAGTTTGCGGAAATCTGTGAAAGCTTAACCCGTGATACCGACGGAGACGGGCAGACGGATGTGTATGCCACCTGTTCGGACGGCACGGACACGTTGCAGTGTCTGGTGTCTTCTATGGGGAAGGATTTTATTGCGGTGGATAAGGAAGGAACCATTTATAATAACTGTAAGGATGAGGATGTACTAGGTGCTATGGAGTTTGCGGCAGAGCTTTACGAAAAGGGGTATGAGATGCCTAAGCCGTCGGATGGGGCAGCGGACTGGTATATTTCAGCATTTCGGGAAGGAAAGGCCGCTATGCAGTTTGCAGAGGAGGCACTTTGTAAGCCGGATGCACCTTACGGAGAGAACAATATGACCGATGAAATCGGGTTTGTGGTACCGCCGAAGCCGGACGGGCAGGAGGAGTATTACACTTACGTCTACGGCAATGTGTGGGTGATTCCGTCCTGCTACGATGCGGAAACGGCAGCGGATATTGCCTTTGCGTATAACCTTTATACCAACGAAACGCCGGGGTATAATGACGAACCGGCTCTTTATCAGGAACTGTATTACTCTCATTTTGAGGATGAGCGAGCCTGTGATGAAACCCTGCCGTATTATAACGATAAGGCGAAATCTACAGTAAACTTCTTAACCCGCTATCTGGTGGATGGACTGGATATTACGGATTTGACAAAGAACTATCCGTTCGTGGAGAAAACACCGGAGGAATGTGTGGATGAGGTCTTGGATGCCTGGCAGGCGTTGATTGATGCGAGTAACGGAGAAGTATGAGTATATGCGGAGGACATCGTTTGATGTAATCGGTTAATTTGTATAAGACAACAGAAGGCTACGCACGAAAAATGCGTAGCCTTTCCTGATATGGGTGGTTAAATTATTCCGTATCTCCTAAATTTTTCATCATCTTTCGGATGCGCCACATCTGACTGATGTAGTTAGCTAACAGAAAGATAAACACAATCATACTTGCCAGTGCCATACCGTTGAACAGACCACCGAGAACCCCTTCTTTCGGGAGGGTATTGGTAAAGAAAATTAATGCGATATAGGAACCGTATAACATAAAAATCGGGAGTAAACGAAGTAACTGTCCCTTTAAAATACGCTTGCAAAGCTCTAATTTTGATTCTCTGTCGCTGAAAGCAGAAGTGTCGGTGGACTCGCCTTCAATGTGCTTTTTACGGAAATAGAACCAGTTATTGAAATGACCCACATATTCCCAACCGAAGTCCCGGTACATCTGGATATAATCGTCCTCTGCGACGCCGTTCTCTTTATAATCCAGTTCATATCTCCAGTTTTCTTTCTCGGTTTTCTCGAATTGATAATGAAATCCGTCGGTTGAAAGAAATTTCCAACCCTCCTTATGCATAAAGGAAAGCCATGCGGCTTCTTGTTCAAACTCGGCAATATAGAACTTTTGCTTTTCAACTAAAATATTCGGAAAGGATTCTTTTTTCATGCGTTTGTACCTCCTATGATTTCACCTTTACTGTTTTTATAAAGTCGCTCGATGCGGGCCAGTTCCAGTTGTAAGATTTCATAGCCCAGTTCCGTGATGTGGTAAAACTTTCGCTTTTCTTCCTCTTTGACAAATACAATCAGACCGTCCTTCTCCATTTTGGAGAGGGTGCCGTACATGGTACCGGGGCTGATACTAATCTCGCCGCCGGTCATTTGTTTTACTTGCTGACCGATGTTATAGCCGTGGTTTTCATTCTGCAGACAGAAGAGAATGTAAAATCCGGTTTCGGTCATGGGAATGTAGATGCGTTTCAGCTTGTCGTTCATAAAGTATCCTTTCCTGCTGTGTCAATGGCATCGTAACAGCATATGATGTAGGTATGAAGTATCGTATCAGGTTTTGAAGTGTGTTACCTTGATATATCGCACTTCGATATATCGGACCTTGATATGAGTATATCGCACCTCGATATAGTTGTCAATAGTTTTTTATTAGTTTTTGTTTTAACCGAAAATTAATGGACAAACTTTTGTTGATATGATATTATGAGATGTAGAGATGAAAACTACATGTTGTGACATAAAACGACATAACAGAAAGGGAAGAGGGGCTTCAACGATGGTTAGAAGATTAATTGCAGACAGTTGTGCGGATTTTACACCGGAGAAGAAGGAGTGGACAGATGTGCGGCTGGTGCCGCTTACTTTAACGGTGGATAAAGAAGATATTATTGATGATGAGACATTTTGTCAGAGAAAGTTTTTGGAGAAGATGAGAATGAGTCCGGAATGTCCGCGCTCCGCCTGTCCGTCTCCGGAACGTTATATGAGAGAGTTTGAGGGAGCGGATGAAATTTTTGTGGTGACTTTGTCGAAGCATTTGAGCGGATCGTATCAGAGCGCAATGCTGGCGAAGCAGATGTATGAAGAGGAGCACCCGGAGGTAAAGATTGAGGTGGTGGATTCCTGGTCTGCGTCTGTGGGAGAGTCGATTATTGTATTAAAGCTCCGTTCTTTGCTGGACAAATTTAATTTCGAGGAAATTGTTGCTAAGATTACCGCATTCCGTGATAATTCCCAGACGAAGTTTGTGCTGGAGGATTTGGATGTGTTTATTAAGAACGGACGTCTTACCCAGTTGCAGGCAATTTTGTGTAATGCGCTCAATATTAAGCCACTGCTGGCCGGAAAGGAAGGCCAGATTGTAAAGCTGGATCAGGCAAGAGGTGTAGATCGTGCGTTAAAGAAGCTGGTGGATGCCGTGGTGGCCGATGTGAAGGAAGCCACGACACGGACCCTTGCCATTGCCCATTGTAACCATCCGGCCAGAGCCGAAGCAGTAAAGCAGATGATTATGAGTAAGGTGCCGTTTAAGGAGTGTATGATTGTGGATACCCACGGTGTCAGCACCATGTATGCCAGTGAGGGAGGAATCGTTGTAGCGTATTAAAAAGAAGGGGGGCGCATTCGATGCGTCCCCCCTAAGTTCTTACTGTGTGGAGTTTGTCTTGACGATATACTCAGCCAGCGCTTCTTCTACGGTGGCGTTTAAGCTTTTGCCCTGCTCAAATGCATAAACTGCTATAGTCCGGTGTAAGTCCGGACTGATTCTAACGTTAAAGGAACCTTTGTAGGGTTGCTCCGGCATAATATTCTGTTTTTCGCAATCAAGTAAATACTCATTAATTACATTTTTGAAGTCTTCTTCCAGTTCTTGAACGGAATTCCCTTCATAGGACAACAAGGATTTTACCCCGATTACTTTACCGAACAGACAGTGGTCTTCCATGGAATACTCCACAGTTCCGTTATAATTTTTATAGGATAGTAAATTACTCATAATAAGTCATCCTTTCTAAGCTTTTCTATGATTTGATCCAATACATATTTTTTTAATATTCCGTTAGGATGAGGCCTATGGAAATTGATTACTTCATTGCTGTTATCTCTTGCGAATTTCACACCGGAGCCGGTTCCGCCTTGTTTTAGGCTGTAACCGAAATAGGATAATAAGGAGACCATTCTCCGCTTAAGAGATTTATAGCAGATTTTCAAATATATTGCAACTAATTTTAGTTACAATATGTGCTTTTATGTTTTCATGAAGCATGAAATTCATTGACACCGGTAGTAAAATCAAGTAAACTTTATTTCGGGTGTAAATCAGATAAGTACACAGAGAAGAAGGAGAAACAAAATCATAATACTTGGATGGATATGTTTATATGAGCGAAATTATACCTCAAAAAAAATTAAAAAAGTTTCAAAAAAGGTGTTGACATTTCTTTGGAAATGTTGTAAGATATCAAAGTCGGGTTTGAACGACAGCAAAAAAATCAAATAATAAAATCATCGAGGCGTGGCGCAGTTTGGTAGAGCGCTGCGTTCGGGACGCAGAGGTCGCAAGTTCGAATCTTGTCGCCTCGATTTTATTTTTAGCCTGTTTTTGGTTGAATGCTGGAATAGCTCAGTCGGTAGAGCACTTCACTCGTAATGAAGGGGTCGTCAGTTCAAGTCTGATTTGCAGCTCTACACGAAGTCTGATGTCCTTTCGGAGGAAAAGGAATCAGGCTTTTTTTCGTGTAGGCAATGTCCGTGCAGACAAAGTGAACATTGAGCTGACGATACAAGCAAG
>JAZUBD010000197.1:0-2341 GCA_045638305.1 Lachnospiraceae bacterium | reverse complement strand
GTCTTACCGGTTCCCGGAGGTCCCTCTAACAAAATACCCTTCGGTATACGGGCACCTACCTTTGTATACTTGCTCGGATCCGCGAGGAAATCCACCACTTCTCTTAACTCTTCTTTTTCTTCAATGAGGCCCGCCACATCCTTAAAGGTAGTGGTGCCGTTCATGGTCATCCGGGCACGGCTCTTGCCGAAATTCATCATCTTATTGTTGCCACCGGAGGACTGGTTCGTAAAGAACGAGAACATCAGAAAGATTGCCGCAAACCCTAAAATATACGGAAGTACACCGGTCAAAAACCAATTCGGCTTCTGAATTTCATTTACATACACTTCCACATCCTTGGTCAGCGCCGCATCCTCTGCCGCTGTCACATCCGTTACAAAAAAGGTCTTTACATTGCCGGACTTTAAGACAATCCGCACCTCACCGGTCGGTGTCTCCTCATTCGGATAAATCGACACGCCTACAATATCGCCGGCCTCTAAATCCGCATAATAATCCTTCATGCCGTACTTTTCTTCATTTGCATGCATCGTATCGGAAATATACGTAACCAGAAACAATATCAAGAAAATCGTGACAATATAAAAACCGAAACCTTTCATGGAAACCTTCAAAACAAATCCTCACTTTCTTACTCTTATCTCTTATCATAAAACGCGTATCCGACGCGTAATTCTCTACTCTTCCATATTCACAACGCCGATATACGGCAGGTTGCGATAATGCTGGGCATAGTCCAGACCATATCCTACCACAAAGAGATCCGGAATTTGGAAGCCCACATAATCCACGTCCACATCAATCACACGACGGTCCGGCTTGTCAAGCAAGGTACAAAGGCGCAGACTCTTCGGATTTCTCGTCTGTAACAGCGCCATCAGATGATGCAATGTACGTCCCGTATCCAGAATATCCTCCACAATCAGAACATCCTTACCCTCAATGGACTCATCCAAATCCTTAATCAGCTTAATTCTTCCGGTGCTTACGGTACCGTCACCGTAGCTGGACACGGACATAAAATCATGCGTAACCGGTACTGTTATATGTTTTACCAATTCACACATAAAAAATACGCCGCCCTTTAAAATACAAACTACATGCAATTCCTTGCCGGCGTAATCCGTATTAATCTTGTCGGCAATTGCGCGAATCTTTTCTTTTACTTCTTCTTCGGATATTAAAACCTTAACATTTACTTCCATTTTTGTATCCTCCGCTTCTTTGTACCTCCAGCACGGTCTTTGTCCCTTCGTCGATACGGTAATTGTCACAACCTCTGACTCCCGGAATCCAAAGTACCTGCTCGTCATCTGCTAAAAGCACCCGTGTTTTTCTCTCCTCCACCGGCACTTTATGTTCCACCCAAACGGATTTTAACGTCTTAGTTCCGCTCCTTAATCCGATACGGTCTCCCTCTCTATAAGAGCGCAAGCAAAGCGCTCCTCTTATTTTATCATAATCATACCATTTCGTATACTCATTTTTTGGAATTTCTGCATTTTTTTTGTAGGAAAACACTCGAACGTGTAACGTTTCCCCTCCGGCCCCCAAACAATATTCGCCCGGGATCTCGATTACTTGCGCCTCCGGCTTCGTTTCTTCTTCCGTCGCGCCGCCGCCTTTTATAAAAATCCGGTCAAAATCCCGTCCGGCCGTTACTCCGTAAGGCAGAGAAATACGACTTCCGCTTTGGCTGTACAGAAGCTCCCGTACCGCCTCCACATGTTCTCTTGTGATGTCTCTTTTACTGCCCGCCACTTCGCCGATCAATCTATGGATTGCACGTTTTTGCAACACTGCATGCTCCTTTGCAAGCAAAGAAACCGGAAAAGAGAGCTTGCCCTCGGATACCTCCGCTTTCACGCACAGCTTCTCCGTCTCTGCCTCCAGATAGTCACAAAGCTCGGCACAATCCTCCGCGGTCTCCGCCATATGCCGCACCGCACCGGCGTTAATGTCTTCCTTCGCTACCGTCACAATACGATGCCGGATTTTATTCCGGGTGTATTCCGTCTCCCCGTTGGTGGTATCCGTACAATAAGAAAGACTCCGCTCTGCCAGATACCGCTCGATTTCTTCTCTTTCACAGGAAAGAAGCGGCCGGATAATCCGGTCCCGTTTTGCCGGAATCGACGCAAGACCGCTTACGGAGCTCCCCCGGAACAGATGAAATAAAAGCGTCTCCGCCACGTCGTTCCGATGATGGGCCAGGGCAATTTTGTCGTATCCGTGCTCTGTTGCCAAACGCTCCGCCGTCTCATAGCGTACCTGTCTGCCGGTTTCCTCAAGGCCCGTCTGCCGCTCCTTCGCCAGCTCCGGAACCGACACCCTCACG
>JAZUBD010000196.1:0-6760 GCA_045638305.1 Lachnospiraceae bacterium | reverse complement strand
TCCTTTGCATCCCCGCTTGGTGTAGGTATTACCAGTGAAGGCGAATATATGGATATGGAGCTTGTGGCAGAGTATACACCGCAGGAGATTGTAGAGGCTTTAAATACAGCCATGGTGGAGGGCTTTACAGTGCTTTCCGCCCATATTCTTCCTAACCTGGAAAACGGTCGCAAAAGAGAAACTGCCATGTCTTTGGTGACGGCGGCGGATTATTTGGTGACGGTAAAGGAGAATGATACGTTTCTTGGGACAAAGTCTTTAGAAGAGTTAAACGAAGCCTGGGCGCTTTTTGTCTCGCAGGAAAGTATTTCTATAATCAAAAAGGTAAAGAAATCCAATTCCGAGACCGAAGTGGATTTGAAGCCGTTTTTATATGGAGCGACGGTCGGTACGGTGTCCGGAGATACCGTAGAGGCATCGTTACCTGCGGTAGCAGTACGTAAGAACGACAGTACCTTCTATGAAGTGCCTGAAATTCCGGACTTTGCAGCAGAACAGAAGGCTGTTTGTGCCGCAAAAGGCTTGTTTTCCGTGCTTCTTCGTGTATCCGCCGGCAGTGCCGACAATATTAAGCCGGAGCTGGTAATGGAGGCCTTTGCACGGTTCTTGGGCTGTGAGGAACCGGAAGCGTTAAAGTTCCAAATTCACAGACTGGATATGTATACAGGAGAAAATCCAGAGCTGAAACGCTTGTAAATGTCCGTATTGCGGAACCGGCCTTGAAATACTTCAGTATTACGATAGAGAAAAATTATAATTATGGGGAGTACATCATGAAAAAAATCTGGATCGGAGAAGGAATTACCATCCTTCTTATCATTATTGCAAGCATTATCGCGCATAAGCTGTTGCCGGACGACCGTGCGCTGCCGCTCGGAGTGTTTTCTGCATCCCTGTGCTTGTTTATTTTGGCGGTGACGGTGGCTGTTATCATTTTATCATCTTTGTTTCAGGAAATAAAAGGAACAAGGCGCAAAAGAAAGAAGGATATCAGCGGAATCGTTGTTACGGTAATTATCATTCTGATTTGGCTTGCAGGTACGGTAACCTTAGGAATCCGCGTTACAAGGGCCTTGAAGGATACGATAAACGGACCGGTGGAACAGCCGATTCACAATACATCCCTCAAAAAACGACACGTTTACCGCTACAGAAGATCCAGCACCACCAATTATTATTTGTATTGCTATACCTATGATGAGAAAAACGAGTTGCTGAAAGTCCGGGTGAACGAAGGCAAATTAGACGAGGTAGAGACAACCTTATTTGTTGGTTCCTATATATATGAATCTATATATGGATCCGATGATAAGTATATGTTGTGCTATTATGAAAACCTTAAGATTTTGGTTGATTTAGAAATACTGAAACGGAAACAGGAGTAAGTGCTCCGGCAAAACCGCGAGTACATAACAAAGACAGGAGAACTTTTATGCGCCTTGTTGTAACAAAAAAAGACCGCTATATTTATTCTGTGTTGTTTGATGAGAATAACCAACCGTTGGAGATGTCTGCGGAGAACGCGGATACGCCGTCACGCCTCGGGAATATTTACGTCGGTCACGTTAACAATATTGTGAAAAATATCGATGCAGCCTTCATTGAGACCGAGGGGGGCTGTATGTGTTATCATTCGTTAAAAGAAAAGACTTCTTATTTGTTCGGACCTCACGCCAATAACGAACGGTTATGTATGGGGGATTACGTGCTGGTCCAGGTAGAGCGGGAAGATATTAAGACAAAGCAACCTTCCGTCACCGGAAAATTGCAGTTTACAGGCAAGTATCTGGTATTGGTACACGGCATGAAGGGCGTTCGGATTTCCAATAAAATCAAAGATAAAGAGGAAATTAATAGGCTAAAAGTCCTATTTTCTAATTGTGAGAATGAGAATTACGGTCTTATCGTTAGGACTAATGCACTACAGGTGTCGAATGAACGATTAAAGGCTGAAGAGGAACGTCTGGCCGCTTTGTATCATGATATCTGCACCACCGGTGTACATAAATCCAAAGGAAGTCTGCTGTATCAAAGCTATCCGTGGTACATTGATTTGCTTCGGGATTTGCCCCAGGACCAACTGACCGAGGTAGTCACAGACGATGAAGAGATATTTGCGGCATTTTCCGATTATACCGCACTATTTCAGCCGGAGGATACAGGGAAACTTCGCCTGTATAAAGATGACAATCTTTCCCTGGCGGCGTTATATTCTTTACAAAAGTGGGAGAAGGAAGCCTTGGCGAAACATGTCTGGTTAAAATCCGGTGCATCGCTGGTTATTGAGCCGACAGAAACCCTGACCGTTATCGATGTCAACACCGGCAAGGCAATCAGCGGCAAGAAAGCAGGAGATGAGACCTTCTTTAAAATCAACGAAGAAGCAGCAAGAGAGTGCATGCGGCAGTTGCGACTAAGAAACCTGTCCGGTATGATTCTGATTGACTTTATCAATATGGAGTCTGAGGAGTACAACACAAGACTGATGCAGCTCTTAAAGGAATTGGCCGCAAAAGACCGTATACCGGTGAATGTGGTGGATATGACAGGGTTACGACTGGTGGAGTTGACCAGAAAGAAAATAAAGAAACCGTTGCATGAGATGATAGAAGGGTAAGGAACGCATACAAGAAGTTTGCAACGGATATTAAAAAAATCAAGGCAAGCATCGTTTCTGACACTAACAGAAAGCGATGCTTTTTCTTTTGCAAAAGAATGTATACACGAATACAAAGCTATTGACAAATGGGGTTTTAGTGTTATAATAAGCACATAAACATAGATTGTATACATGTACTTAGATTGTATTTCTATAAAAAGGAGGGATATTATGCTGACACACATAGGGACAAACACCATCGAGACCGAACGATTAATCCTTCGTCGTTTTACATATTCGGACGATAATGCCATGCTTAAGTACTGGATTGCCGACGAAAAAATTCAATCCCAGTATATGGAACCGGTTTATACTACAAAAGAAGCGGTAAAGGAATTACTGACGAAGTACATCACGTCTTATGAAAAGGAAGACTATTACCGCTGGGCGGTCATTTTAAAAGAAACAGGAGAGTGCATCGGTCAGATTGCATACTTTCTTGTAGACAGTAAGAATCATTTTGCAGAAATCGAATACTGTATCGGTTCGGCGTTTCAATGTAAAGGATATGCCACTGAAGCTACAAAAGCAATCATTCGATACGGATTCGAGAAAATGAATTTACATAAAGTGCAGATTTGTACAAATACCGGTAATACACCATCCAAACGTGTAATCGAAAAGTGCGGATTTACCTACGAAGGGACATTGCGGGATTACTTTTATATGGACGGAGAATATGTGGGGCGATTGTATTTTTCTATGTTACAAAGTGAATATACGAATCAGTTACCATAAATGAATTATGATAACTGATGTGTAAATAAGAGAAGATAATCAAATGTATTTTGTGTATTCTTGTATACAATTTTTCGTTGACATTTATTTCTGACAGGATTATAATGAAAACATCTTTTTGGGAGGATAACGATTATGAAGATTAGAATTGGAATCGTAGGTTACGGCAACCTTGGCCGTGGAGTAGAAACAGCAGTAAATGCAACCGAAGATTGTGAGCTGGTTGCACTGTTTACAAGAAGAGACCCAAGTACGATTACGACTCGTACCGGTATTCCGGTTTATAAAATGGAAGATGCGGTTAAGATGCAGGATCAAATAGATGTTATGGTATTATGCGGCGGCAGCGCCAACGATTTGCCGGAGCAGACCCCGGAATTTGCAAAGTATTTTAACGTCATCGACAGTTTCGATACCCATGCACGCATTCCGGATCATTTTGCCAACGTGGATGCAGCCAGCAAGGAAGCAAAGAAAGTTAGCGTCATTTCCGTAGGCTGGGACCCGGGTATGTTCTCTTTGAATCGCTGTTACGGACAGGCAATTCTGCCGAACGGCAAAGATTATACCTTCTGGGGCAAGGGCGTAAGCCAGGGCCACTCCGATGCAATCCGCCGTATTCCGGGTGTAAAGGATGCAAAGCAGTACACGATTCCGGTAGATTCCGCTGTCGCAAGCGTACGCGCCGGCGAGAACCCGGAGCTTTCCACCCGCGAGAAGCATACGAGAGAGTGTTTCGTGGTAGCGGAAGAGGGCGCAGATCTTGCAACCATTGAACAGTCAATCGTTACCATGCCGAATTATTTCGCGGATTATAACACAACGGTGCATTTTATCAGTGAAGAAGAATTAAAGAGAGACCACAGCGGCATCGCTCACGGCGGTATGGTATTCCGTTCCGGCACCACCGGCGCAAATAATGAGAATCATCATGTGATTGAATATCGCTTGCAGCTGGATTCCAATCCGGAATTTACCTCCAGCGTATTGGTTGCTTATGCAAGAGCAGCGTATCGCCTGGCAAACGAGGGACAGTTCGGTTGTAAGACTGTGCTCGACATTGCTCCGGCATACTTGCATCCGCAGAGCGGGGAAGAGCTGAGAAAGAGTTTGCTGTAATCGAGAGATTTATTCGAGAAATCAAAATAAATATCAATAAAACAATTATGTAAATGAAACAAAGAATAAAGCAGAAACGTCCTTGGGAACAGGGACGTTTTTCTTGCTTTTTCATACAATTTTATGCTAAAATCAAAAAGAATGAAGGAGGGGAATACTTATGATAACCTGTTTTGATGATTTTTGTACTGAATTACTTAACTCCGGCTTTTCCATGGGTGGAGGAAACGCAAAAGGTATCTATGCTGTGATTCCCTTTGACTGGAAGGAAACCATTCCGGACTGTCCGGTAAAGTGGCATACAGGGGCCCCTGAAACCGATCCGTGGGAGTGGCGCATGCGTGTATTGGAGGAGCGTAACGATATTGCCTACGGAAAAGTGTTTTTCGGTGCCAGCGGATATATCACAAAGGAATGGTATCCTTATTTTCTGGCGGTTCGAAGACAAGGACTGGTATTTGACGAATGGTATGACGAAGGCAGAAGTACTCAACTTGAGAAGCAAATATTCGAAACGATTGAAGAAAACGGCAATGTACCGCTTCATGAACTAAAAGCACTTTGCGGAATCACCAAAGAAACCTCAAGTATATTTGACCGGGCGCTTACAAATTTGCAAAAAAATCTGTTTATTACCATGTGTGGACGTACCCAAAAGGTCAACAAATCCGGAGAACCTTACGGTTGGAACAGTACGGTGTTTTGCACCGTAGAAGAGTTCTGGGACGAGGATTTGTCGATTCATATATCAAAGGAAGAGGCGTATCAAAAGATTCGTGACCGTATTTTGGAGTTAAATCCGAATGCGGAAGAGAAGAATATTAAAAAATTTATCTTGTAAAATCTGTAAAATTGTGCTTGACATCCCTTGTAAACCATGTTATAGTAGTCTAGTGTGCCGCACAACGAGGTTCAAGTTCTGTCCTTTTTTAAGGAGAGACACCAAAGTTGGCGAGTAATTATATAGGAGGTGCCATCAGATGTACGCAATCATTGCAACAGGTGGTAAACAGTACAAAGTTGCCGAAGGCGACGTAATTAAGGTTGAGAAGCTCGGCGTTGAAGCTGGTAATACGGTTACTTTTGATCGTGTTCTTGCTGTGAATAACGGTTCCCTTTCCGTAGGAAATCCGACCGTTGCCGGTGCAAGTGTTTCCGCTACCGTAGTAGAGGAAGGCAAAGCAAAGAAGGTTATTGTTTATCGGTATAAGAGAAAGTCCGGATACCATAAGAAGAATGGTCACAGACAGGCTTACACCAAGGTTAAGATTGACAAGATTAACGCTTAATTTTCGAATCTTATGATTACGATTACATTTTTCGCAAAAGAAATCGAGCAAAATGTCAAAGTCAATTTAGAGTCCGTTACCGGATTTCGTATCGAAGGACATGCAGGGTTTGCCAAACACGGCAAAGACATTGTATGTGCAGCGGTTTCGGCACTGGTAATGAACACCATGAATTCAATTCATTCCTTTACCTCGGATGTTTTTGATTACAACGAGCACGAAAAGAGAGGATTGGTTGATTTCAGAATCGTTTCCGAACGAAGTCCCGAGTCGATTGTACTTTTAAAGTCTTTGGTTTTAGGATTACAGGGGATTCAGGAAGAGTACGGAGAAAAGTATTTACGTATTGATTTTCAGAATTCATAAGGAGGTATGGGTCATGTTTAAGATGAACCTTCAGTTTTTCGCTCATAAAAAGGGTGTAGGTTCCACGAAGAACGGCAGAGATTCCGAGTCCAAGCGTCTCGGCGCTAAGCGTGCTGACGGTCAGTTCGTACTTGCCGGCAACATTCTTTACAGACAGCGTGGTACCAAGATTCATCCGGGTGTAAACGTTGGTCGCGGTGGCGATGATACGTTATACGCACTGGTTGACGGTGTTTTAAAGTTTGAGAGAAAGGGACGCGACAAGAAGCAGGCTTCCGTATATCCGGTAGACGCTGAATAAGTCCCCATGTAATGAGACACGATAAACCCTAAATTCTTTGATTTGAATTTAGGGTTTGTTTTTTCAGGAGGTAACATTGATGTTTGCAGATAGAGCTGAAATATATATTCGTTCCGGTAAGGGCGGTGACGGCAGTGTAAGCTTCCGTCGTGAGCTCTTTGTGGCTGCCGGCGGTCCCAACGGCGGTGACGGCGGCAAGGGCGGCGACATTATTTTCGAAGTGGACGAAGGCTTAAACACTCTGGCGGAATTCCGTTTTGTACGAAAGTATTGTGCAGAGGACGGAGA
>JAZUBD010000195.1:0-3129 GCA_045638305.1 Lachnospiraceae bacterium | reverse complement strand
ACTTCACCTATGTACTTGGTGGTGACGGCTGTTTGATGGAGGGTATTTCCTCTGAGGCATTCTCTCTTGCAGGTACCCTTGGTCTTAGCAAGCTTATCGTATTATACGATTCCAATAAGATTTCCATCGAAGGAAGCACCGACATCGCGTTCACCGAGGATGTTGAGGGCCGTATGAAGGCATTCGGCTTCCAGACGCTTACCGTAGAAGACGGTAACAACTTAGAAGAGATCGGTAAGGCTATCCGTGCTGCTCAGGCAGAGACCACGAAGCCGTCCTTCATTATCTGCAAGACTCAGATCGGTTTCGGCTGCCCGGCTAAGCAGGGTAAGGCAAGCGCTCACGGCGAACCGCTTGGTGTTGACAACGTAGTAGCTATGAAGGAAAACCTTGGCTGGCCGTCTACCGAGCCGTTCTTTGTACCGGACGAAGTATACGCAAACTACAAGGCAATCTCCGCTGAAAAGGCAAAGGATGAGGAAGCTTGGAATAAGATGTTTGCAGAGTACTGCGCTAAGTATCCGGAGATGAAGAAGGCTTGGGACGATATGTTCAACCTTGACATCGCGAAGGATTTAATCAACAACGAAGAGTTCTGGGCATTCGACGACAAGCCGGAAGCTACCAGAAACCTTTCCGGTGTTGTTCTTAACCGCTTAAAGGACTACGTTCCGGCATTAATCGGTGGTGCAGCAGACCTTGCTCCGTCCACCAAGACCTATATGAAGGATGCGGGAGATTTCTCCAAGGAGAATTATGCAGGCCGTAACTTACACTTCGGTGTTCGTGAGCTTGCAATGGCAGCAATCGGTAACGGTATGACCTTACACGGTCTTCGTGCCTTTGTTTCCACCTTCTTCGTATTCAGTGACTACGTAAAGCCGATGGCAAGACTTTCTTCCATCATGCGTATTCCGACCACTTATGTATTAACTCACGACAGTATCGGTGTTGGTGAGGATGGCCCGACCCATGAGCCGATCGAGCAGTTAGCTATGCTTCGTGCTATGCCGAACTTCAACGTATTCCGTCCGGCAGATGCTACCGAGACCATCGCTGCTTGGTATTCCGCAGCTACCTCCAAGGAGACCCCGACTGCATTGGTTCTTACCAGACAGAACCTTCCGCAGCTTGCAGGTTCCTCTAAGGAAGCGTTAAAGGGTGGTTATGTAATCGCTGATTCTACCAAGGCTACCCCGGATGCTATCATCATCGCTTCCGGTTCCGAAGTATCCCTTGCAGTGGATGCAAAGGAAGTTCTTGCGAAGGAAGGCGTAGATGTAAGAGTTGTATCCATGCCGTGTATGGACCTCTTCGAGCAGCAGAGCGCAGAGTACAAGGAAAGCGTTCTTCCGAAGAACATCCGCGCAAGAGTAGCAGTAGAGGCTCTCATCGACTACGGTTGGGGTAAGTATGTTGGTCTTGACGGTGCTACCGTAACCATGACCGGTTTCGGTGCTTCCGCTCCGGCTAACACCTTGTTCGAGAAGTTCGGCTTCACCGTTGACAACGTAGTAAAGGCTGTGAAGAGCGTACTGTAAGTTGTAAAACAATTCCAAAAGATGTGGGCAAACCCGTGGAAATGCGGGGGCGCAAAGCCAGAATCTAAGGATATATTGTATCTATGATAGTCCGGTTGCAAAAAAATGCGACCGGACTATTTTTGTCGTTTTCTGGGAAACCACAAGAGATTGTGTGAGAAGAACGAAAAAAACACAGAATATGCGAATTGACAAAAAAAGAGTGTGCTAAATGAAAATTTTCTGAAAAAATATGAGGTTTAGACGATAAAAACTCTTGAAAAAAGACAGATTCTGTGTTATAATAGGGACAAGTAAAGAGAACGTGAATAGAACAGAGTTGGGATGGAAAGTGTCGGTATTAACAGGCGAAGGGGGACCGGTAGATGAGTTCCACTGCAAGTGAAGGATTCGGACGGAAAAAAAAGCGTCTCGGTGACATGCTCGTAGAAGCCGGAGTTATCTCCAATGAGCAGTTACTGATGGCATTAGAGTATCAGAAGCAGCAGCCGAAGAAGATACGTCTCGGTGTTGCGCTGGTAGCAAAGAATTTTACCACAGAAGAAGCAATTATCGACGTTTTGAAGCAGCAGCTGAATATAGAATCGGTATCTTTGGCGGGAGTAAAGATTCCGCAGGAGATTACGAGACTTGTTACGGATGCAACCTTGTTAAAAAAATATGTAATGATTCCGTATGCTTGGGACGATAAAAGTAGCAGCGGTATCAAAGTAGCAATGGAAGACCCGATGGACATTATGGCGATCGATGACCTTTCCATTGTAACCGGTATGGACATTGTGCCTGTACTTGCGACCAATTCCGAAATCATGCGTACCATCGATAAGTATTACGGCGGCCAGGAGACAAAGGCCATGGCGGACCGTTTTACCCAGGAGCGCGGAGAGAAGGATGAGGAGGCTAAGGCTCAGGAAGAGGCTCGTGCCGATGTAGAAAATTCCCCAATTGTTATTTTGGTTAAGACAATTATCGAGCAGGCCGTGCGTATGCGTGCTTCCGATATTCATATTGAGCCGATGGAGACGATTATCCGTGTCAGATACCGTATCGACGGTGTACTGCAGGAGATCAATAATTACCAGGTGGCGTTACTTTCCGCCATCATTGCCCGTATTAAGATTATCGGCGGTATGGATATTTCCGAGAAGAGAAAGCCGCAGGACGGTCGTATCACTCAGATTGTCGACCGTATGGAGTACGATATCCGAGTGTCTATCTTGCCGACGGTATTCGGTGAGAAGGTGGTAATGCGACTTACCTCCAAGCAGACACTTTCTCGTGATAAGAAGAATTTAGGTTTCTCCGATGTGGAGATGCGTAAGTTTGAACGTATTCTGGCAAACCCGAACGGTATTATCTTGGTTACGGGACCGACCGGTTCCGGTAAGTCCACGACGCTGTACACGGCGCTCAGTGAGCTTAATACCTCGGATGTTAACATTATTACCGTTGAGGACCCGGTGGAGGCCAACATCGACGGTATCAACCAGGTGCAGGTAAACGTAAAAGCGGATATGACCTTTGCGGCAGCCCTACGTTCCATCCTGCGACAAGACCCGGATATCATCATGATCGGTGAGATTCGAGA
>JAZUBD010000194.1:0-5752 GCA_045638305.1 Lachnospiraceae bacterium | reverse complement strand
CCGCTTGGCCTCCGACTTCCTGTCTTCAATTTTTAATGTATTTTCCATGGAACCGGACGGAATGACCGCCTTCATCAACACATATTTATTCAAGCAGGTACCGATTACAAATGCCACAATCAATATCGCTGCCCAACTGATAATCTCTTTCAGAACACCGTTCTTTCCCATATTACTCTACCGTCTCTTTCCCGGATACAACCTCTTCCGATGCCTCCTGTTTCTTTTCCAAACGTTTTCTCGTTGCCTCCCGGAGCAACGTATAAATCACCGATACCGTCGGTACCGCAAACAACATTCCCACAATGCCGCCGATACCGCCTCCTACGGTAACCGCCGCCAACACCCACATTGCCGGAAGTCCCACCGAGTTTCCTACCACCTTCGGATATATAACATTCCCTTCAATTTGCTGTAATACCACTATAAAAATGACAAACATCAGCGCCTTAAACGGATCAATCATCAAAATCAGAAAAGCTCCCACACCGGCACCGATAAAACCTCCGACTACAGGAATCAAAGCAGTTACACCCACCAGAACACCAATCATTGCTGCATACGGAAATCCGAAAATCAACATTCCGATAGCACAAAGACTTCCTAAAATCACCGCCTCGATGCACTGGCCTGTCACAAAGGCACAAAAGATACCGTGCGCGGTCGTTGCCACATGAAGGATTCCGTCCCGGATACGCTCCGGCAAAAAAGCCTGTATTCCTTTTTTTATCTGACCGGATAAGGTCTCCTTACTAAGCAATACATAAATCGCAAAAATAAGTGCGATTACAAAATCAATCAAACCACCGAAAGCACCGATGACTCCCGCGAAGGTATTCCCCACAAAGCCCAGAGTCCCCGTTCCGATAAAGCTCAGCAGATTCTTTCCCGTAGTCTCCCAGTCGATATTTAACTCCGTGATGGTCTCATAAATAAACGGATATTCCTCCGCATATTCGACACACCAGGCCTTTGCCTTTTCAAACCACTCCGGTACACCGTCCACCAAAAGCATTACGGTCTTGCCGATTTCCGGAAGCACCAACGATACCACCGCCACCAAAATCGCAAAAATGATGACAATAGACACCAACAGACAAATCGGACGACGCAGTGCATTACTCACCTTGCCTACCTTTACTTCCACCGGGACATCCTTTGGTACTTGTCCCTCCGGAAGATTCTTCGCTGCCTTTTTACGCTTCTGCTTTATCACAAACCGCTTCAATCCGAGTTCACAGGAAACCCAAAGCTTCTCTAACGCCCGCATCGGAAGGTTTAATACAAATGCTATGATAAATCCGACAAAAATCGGAGAAAGCACTCCGAATATCCACTGAATTCCGGCTCCCACAACCGACAATTTTTGCAACACACAATACAACACAATCAGCCCCGCCGCCGCAAAAAACATACTCCAAAAACGACGTTTTCCCATTCTACGCCTCCTTATTTATAAAAAGAAAATAACTTACTTGAAATTCTTTCCTCACTTCTATATAATCATAACATAAAGAGGAGGAAACATCAATGACAAATCAAACAACTATGACAAACAATTCACAGCCGATCTCCGGCTTTCCCGCAAATTTCTTAAAAATATTTGCCGCGCTTACTATGTTAATCGACCATGCGGCGCTTACTCTGGTCTATGCAAAACTGGCAAAATTTCCGGAATACTTAAGCCTTGTCTTCTCCACGGAAGTCACCACGGAACAACTTCAGGCAATCCCGGCGGATTATATGAGTCTCTACTCCACCTATACCGTAATGCGTCTGGTGGGACGTATCGCCTTCCCGCTTTTTGCATTCCTGCTGTTCGAAGGCTTTATGCATACCTCCGATTACAAACGCTATCTGCTTCGTGTAGGTCTCTGTGCCCTCGTTGCGGAGATTCCGTTTAACTTAATTGTATCCAACGCGTCAGCACTTTACGGCTGGGACGATGTAACTGTGTCTGTGTTCTTCCCGCGGTACCAAAACACCGTATTTACCCTGTTTTTAGGCCTTCTGATGCTGTACGGCATGAAACGGTTGGAAGCAACGGATGACATCACGCCAAAGACCGCATTTAAGCAGTGGTTCGGTCAACTGCTCTGTATCCTGGCCGCTTGCGTTATCGCAGTTTTTGCCCGCCTGGATTACAGCTACATCGGTATTTTATTTCTTGCGGTACTGTACTTTTTCCGTACCAATAAAAAGATGCAGATTCTCTTCGGATGCATCGTTTTCCTCAGTACCAACATCGCAGCATTGCTTGCCTTTGTTCCGATTGCCATGTACAACGGACACATCATCCGTTCCAAAAAGTTTAAATACTTTTTCTACATCTTCTATCCGGCTCATTTGCTGGTGCTGTATTTGATTTCGATAATAATGTAGTGCACGCAAGAGCGGCCCCACGGAATATCCGCGGAGCCGCTTTTTTATGTCATTCGTTATGTTCTGAGAAACAACTCCGATTACAGAGTGATGTTCTCGCCCTTTAAGCCGTTAAATGCGCCTGCAATCTTTGCATCCTCGTGAGCGATGAGCCACTTGTTGACAGCAGTCATCAGCTTATCCTCCGGAGTCTTGTTCGGCTGCTTTGCAAGGTCGTAGTTGGTTCCCTTCGGAAGTACTACGATGCCACGGAAGCCGGTAGCTTCGGAGTTACACGGAGCATAGTGAAGGGTGGTTGCGTAAAGCTCTACCGCTACACCGGCCGGTACCAAGAAAGCCTCAATCTTAGCGGTATCGTAGGTGTAATCCTCCTCGATATCCTGCTCCAGACCGAGAAGTAAAATCATACCGTCTACGGAAATGTTTACCTCGGAATCTCTGTGGTACTCTACTGCGTTTAACTTATTGTTGTTACCGCTGCAGTGACCAACCTGAATCGGCATACCGCCGTATACGCTCTCGCAAAGGTCCTTTGCGGAAGCACAAGCCTCAAGGCTTGCAAGACCCGGCTCATACACTACATCTGCCGGAATCTCCATCTTCTTCATCTCGGCGATCATATCGGAAAAATCAATTCCGGTTACAACCTTACCGTACTTCTTAAATGCTGCATCGGTTACGTTTTGAATCTTCATGTTGTAATACCCCGCTTTCTCTTATTTGTCTTCATTCTCTTTATATTAAAGCGCTACGGTAACAAAAATATCGTAGATTGCCTTAATAGCAGTTTCAAAATCCTCGTTACGAACACCGATGATGATATTAAGCTCACTGGAACCCTGGTCAATCATCTTGATGTTAATGTTGCTGTGTGCAAGTGCCGCAAAAATACGGGCAGCCACACCACGGTTGGACTTCATACCACGGCCTACTACCGCGATTAATGCCAGATTTGCTTCAAGATCGATGGAATCCGGAGCGGCCAGACGATGAAGTGCACCCAGTACGTTCTGCTCCTTGCCCTCGAACTCCGGCTGGTGTACGAATACAGTCATGGTATCGATACCGGACGGTACATGCTCAAAGGAAATACCGTTCTCTTCGAACGCCTGAAGAACCTTACGGCCGAAACCGACCTCGGAGTTCATCATATCCTTCTCGATATTAACCGCTACAAAGCCCTTCTTACCTGCAATACCGGTAATGGTATACTCCGGAATGCGGCAGGTGCTCTCAACAATCATAGTGCCCTCATCTTCCGGAGCGTTGGTATTACGAATGTTAATCGGAATACCCGCCTTACGAACCGGGAAGATCGCGTCTTCATGAAGAACGCCTGCTCCCATGTAGGAAAGCTCACGGAGCTCTCTGTATGTAATGGTGGTAATCGGCTTCGGATCGTCGATAATACGCGGGTCCGTTACAAGGAAACCGGAAACGTCGGTCCAGTTTTCGTACAAATCTACCTTTGCGGCTCTTGCAACGATGGAACCGGTTACATCGGAACCGCCGCGGGAAAAGGTCTTAACCTCACCGCTCTTTTTCGCACCGTAGAAGCCCGGAATAACCGCACGCGGCGTCTTAGCCAGACGCTGGGACAATACGCTGTCGGTCTTTTCCGCATTGAAGCTTCCGTCGCTGTGGAAGAAAATTACCTCAGCCGCATCGATGAACTCGTAGCCGAGATAAGCTGCCATAATATGACCGTTCAAATACTCACCGCGGGAAGCAGCATAATCACTGCCGGCCTTTAACTTAAAGTTCTGCTCGATAATCTCGAATTCTTCCTTTAAGGAAATCTTTAAGCCCAAACCCTTAATAATCTCATCATAACGAGCCTCAATATCCTTGAGTTCCTTGGAGAAATCCTTATCAGCCTCCGCTAACGCATAACATGCGTATAACATATCGGTTACCTTTGTATCTTTGGAATGACGCTTACCCGGTGCAGACGGTACTACATACACACGGCTTTCGTCCGCGCGGATGATGTCGCCTACCTTCTTAAACTGTTCTGCACTTGCTAAAGAACTGCCGCCAAACTTCACTACCTTTTTCATAATGCTTCTTACCAACCTTTCAGTCTTATAAATCGGATTTCTATTTAGCTAATAAAAATCCATACTAATAGAAAACCACAAAACACGAAGATAATCAAGTGTTTTTTTTAAATTTTTGCAATTTTTTTCGAATGTCTTGTTCTTTTTCTCTTTACGGGTGCCCTCTCTTATGATAAACTTAGGAAAACATGGAAAAACGAAGAAAAAAAGGACGAAAAGGAGGGTACGGAATGTTACGGGGAATTGCGTTTTACCTTGCGCCGGAGATGGCAGAATCACAGGATGTAAAGGAACTTTTAAACGAATTGGGAAAAAAGGAAATCAGATATGTCTTCTGCCCGCCGCACGATGTCTTTTCTTCCACGGATGCTTCAAAGACCTCTCCGTTTATGACATCCTTCGCAGCATTACAACGCTCCCTTACTCTACCTGTGGAAGACTGTCTGGTTCTCACAGACTCTGCCGCAGGAATTGCTTCCGCAAAGGCCGCAGGCGTTCCTTGTATCGGCTATGCCTCGTCGGTAAGCACCGAAGACATGTCCGGTGCTTACGCTCTCTTTGAGGACTTTGCTTCCATTGATGCAGCATATCTATCCCGTACCCACGCCCATGCGGTGGGCTATCCTGCGGACATTCTTTCCACAAACCGACTCCTCGTCCGGGAGTTTTCCCCGGCTGATTTCCCTGCACTGTATGCCATGTGTACCGAGCCATCCACTGCTTCCTTTATGGAGGAAGTTCTTTCCGATTACAACACGGAGCAGGAAAAGCACAACGCCTATCTCCGCAACATATATCCCTTCTTTGATTTGGCACTGTGGGGAATTTACGAAAGAACCTCAAGTACGCTCATCGGAAGAGCCGGTTTTTCCCTGCCTGCGGATGCATCCGACACCTTTTCTCTTGGATACCTCATTGACGTACCTTACCGTAGACAAGGAATCGCAAAGGAACTCATCCCTGCGTTACTTACCTATGCAAAAGAACAAGGATATCAGAAAATATCCGCACGTATCAAGCAAAATAACATTGCTTCCGTAAAAGTACTGGAACAATGTGGATTTCCCTATGAATGCAAAGAAGATACCGATAAAGGGATACTTACCTATATCATTTATCTGATTTTATAAATCATTTTGCGTACCGTTTTCGTACTTACACACTTCCCACACCCCTCGTAAAAAAAGATGCCTCAAACTTCCCACGAAGTCCGAGACATCTTTTCTTTCCCTTAAGGATGGGTACCTTATTATCAAGTCGGAGGCCAAGCGGTCTTAGGAAGACAAGCAACTATTCCAACTCCTTGGCTC
>JAZUBD010000193.1:0-6300 GCA_045638305.1 Lachnospiraceae bacterium | reverse complement strand
ATGGGAGGTGCGACACAGAATCCGGCTGCTTTCGAAAGCATGGCCAGCCTGTTTTCGGGCCTCGGCGGTTTAGGGGGAACGACCGGGCAGGGCAATCCGTCCCCGGATTTATTCTCTATGCTTGGGGGACTTTCTCCGGATTTACTATCCTCTTTATTTTTCGGATTCTCAACCGCTTCCTCCACCGAAAAAGATACTGCTGCTTCTTCCTCCGAAAATAACGACACAGAAAATTCTGCGGAACCTTCCGAACAAACCTCAACCACTGCAACGGATGACACCATGTACAACACCCTATACTCCTTTTTGACACCGGAACAACAGAAGATTTACGAACAGCTGATGCATACGGATTAGCCTTGTCACATAAGTTGTAATCAAACCAAAACGAAATAAAGGAGTTTCTATGAGTCCGGAAACCTTAAAATCATTACCTGAATATCAAAAACTTTCGCCCGCAAAGCAGGCTCTGATCTGTGAAATCGTAAAGGATGCGGAAACCGCTTCCGGAGACGCTATGTTACCGATTCTTTTAAAGGCTCAATCCCGGATGAAAGCTCAAAACATTCAATTCACTACAGAGGAAAGCACTTTTTTAATGACTACACTAATGTCGAATTTATCGCCTGCCGAAAAGGCAAAATTTGAGATCTTAAAGAAATTTATGAAAAAGTAACGTCCCGAAAGGAACCCTATGGAAACTATTTTGTCTTTGTTTGACCGTTACGGCATTTTTGCCATGATTCTCATTATCTTTTTGGAATATGCCTGCTTCCCCATATCCAGCGAGCTGGTACTCCCTTTTTCCGGTGCGGTGGCCCGGGCGGAAGATGTATCCTTCTTCCTGCTTCTTCCGCTGTCGGTTCTGGCAGGACTTTTTGGCACCGGTCTTTGCTACTTGGCAGGACGTATCGGCGGAGATGCGGTTCTTACAAAGCTTGTAACACGGTTTCCTAAAACTGAGAAGGCTATTACCGCTTCCCGCGCAAAATTTACAAAATACGGTGCCGGTGCAGTCTGTATCGGGAGAGTGATTCCGATTTGTCGCACCTATATCGCCTTTGTGGCGGGAGCTGTGGGGCAATCTCCTTCTGTCTACTTTCCCTACTCCCTCCTTGGTATTACCATATGGAACAGCGCCCTGTTATCTCTCGGCTACTTCTTACAAGAGAACTGGGGCGCTGTGTCCGGGTATTATGACCGGTATAAGCAATATTTGATACCGGTGTTTATTGGTATTGTTGTAGTACTTTTCTTACATAACAAGCGGAAGAAAGCACATACGCAGTGATAAGGTCGGAGCCTTATTTCTCCCAATCCACATACATCAGGGTTAAAAACTCTCCCTCTGCACTGTCCTTCGGAACATACAACAGATTATCTTTGAACGCAAGCAAGGTAGTCACATATTCCATGGCATACAATGCCTGTACAAACGGCAACTTGCTGACTTCCTTTAAATGCTTCGGCATTTTCTCTCCGTAAAGCTTCTTAAGCTCTGCCTTAAGCACCGCATAACCCGGTTGCAGCTTCTCCGCAATCGCTGCAAACACTTCCTCATATAAACGATTCAATTGCTCACCGGTCATAACAACAAACTGCGGAACCGCCTTGTCTCCCTGTAGCTTTACATAGCCCTGTTCCACCAGCTTTGCCAAGTCGCACTTACGTTCTTCCCCAAGATAAGAAATGTCAAAGTCTTTGTTCACAAGCTCCACAAGCAGCCCGTTCATCCGCTCGCTCTCCGGCGTAAACTGATCCATCAAATCCAGGATTTCCGAAGATCCGAAATTGTAAAGTCCGAACCAGGAAAAACCACCGTCTCTTGCCGGACCGCAATACGCAAAATCACGGTTGTCCAATGCCCACTCCCTAATCTTGTCACTATCCTCCAGATACCCTAACGGGAAATACTTTCCGCCATCCGTGCGAATCGGATATTCCAACTTCAAATCACGGTCCTCATACTGATAATAATCACAGAACACATAAATCAGTAACCACATAAGCCGTTCCATCGACAAATCACTTCCGTAAAATCCCACAGCCCGGATTTTATCCTCTGCCTCTAAAAGCCCCTTTACAATCACATCCGATACCTGTTCTCTGAGTCTGCAATACACCTTGTAGCACTCCTGCTTTGCGGTCTCGCTGTTAATGTAAAATGTCGTAGCATACCTTCCGTTTTCGAAAGTCATAAACTCGCGTTCCACCAGCCACTGTAAATCAAATTCCAAATATGCCTTCGGAACACCCAGAAGCTCCGTAAGCTCATCCAAACTCTTCGGTTTCTCATAGCATGCAACACAAAGATTCTGCCGTACCATACTGTCTTCCAACGGTCCTATATCCGCCTTCGGCGGCATCTCTCCGTTAATTGCCATGGTAAGTTGTCTCGGTCTGTATACATAGTTTTGTTCATTCTGATTTCTCATATCCTCTGCCATCTCCTTTTTCAACTTCTGTCTCGTATCATGCAAATGCCACTTCACGGCACTTTCGCTGATGCCGAGCTTTTCTGCGATTGTTTTCTGAGGCAGTCCGTCAATGTAATAAGAAACCAAAATCTCCCGTTGCAAATAATTTAATCTGCTGACCTGTTTGCGGAGCTGCGCTATCATTTGCTTCTGCTCCTCACGCTCCGCCAGTTCTCCCGCAAAATCGGATTCATCACGCAAATCCTCATCCAAAGGGCACATCACATAACGGGTATTCTTCCGCAGACTATGGCACCATACATACCGGGCAATCTTCCAGACAAAATGCTCCACCTGCTCGATTCGTTTCCCTTCTGCGACACTCTTTTGTACGGCAGAAAAAATCTGCACCATTACCTCCTGAGCCAATTCCTCCGCCCGGTCGCTGTCCCCGCACTTTTTGTACGCCCACTTTAAAATCTGCAACGAGTATTCTTTTGTAATTTCTTCAAACAATTGATTTTTCACTTGCAAGTCCTGCCTCCGTAATTCCTTTTTCACAGCTGTTCACTTAATAAGTGACAGGAGATGGGCAAAGGTTAGAAAGAAATTTTTTATTTTAAATATTCCACACCATCAATTATAACACCTTTATACTCCTTAAGGTCAATCAACTTTCCAAAGAATAGGGTGGAATGTGTCTCTCCATCATCGGAAGCACTAAAAAACCTCCCCGAACGGCTGAGTACTTCCTGACTTCCGCTGCTCCTAATTAACCTTACAGAATCAGGAACTGTTCTCAACACTTCTCCCGTCTCATCAATTACTTGGAATTGCGACAGCCGAATTGTTTTCCCATCAGCACTCTTCATTTTTACAGACTCCGTATTTTTCGCCAAACTCACCTTTGCAATAAAATCATACCCAAGGGAATTTCCTTCCGGAATCATATTTTCATCCAAAGGCTTTGTCACACCGGCTTTCCATTCCTCCTCCGTGAACAAATCCATGCTATAGAAAATCATTTCATACTCGCAGGAAACATCCATACCCGCAAGATCAATCGTATGAAAGTACCTTATGGTATCAGTCTTTATCTGTTCCTCCCAGTCATCCATTGCACCGCCGCCGGTGTGAAACATCGCCTCTCCCGTATCCGTACGACGCAACACAAAGTCCGGTTTATAATTAATATAATTACGGCCCTGCTCAGTGAGGGCATCCAACGTAACAATCGCCAAAGCGGTATAACCGTCTGACAACACCGCATCCAAGGTTATCCTTACATTCTCATTTTCCATCACCTGATTTTTTACCGCACCGCTTTCTTCCAACAAGTCGGTATTTCCCAGATAAAGCTCCGCGCTTTCCCTGTTCTTCAACTGGTTTCGTGCAACAGCACCTACCGGTACCGCGGTCACCACCGCAATCAGCACTGCCGCCAACGCAACCTTTAACGCCTTGGAAGAAGTCTCCTTCGGCTTTACAAACTCCTCTGACTGGATAATATACTCTTCCTTTGTTGCGTTCATTGCCTTAAAAACATCGTATCCTTTCATAAATGCACGCCCTTTCCGTTTAGAAATTTTTGTAGCTTCTTTCTTGTACGAAACAATACGGACCGGACTTTGGTCTCGGAGTATCCGTATTTTTTCGCAA
Source organism: Lachnospiraceae bacterium (assembly GCA_045638305.1). Taxonomy (GTDB): domain Bacteria; phylum Bacillota; class Clostridia; order Lachnospirales; family Lachnospiraceae; genus SIG307. The sequence goes on along the minus strand of JAZUBD010000193.1, from coordinate 2,224 downwards.
TCTCCGCAGAGGTCTCTCCGAACCAATAGCGCCGCACAAACAATGCACGCTTTTCCTTATCAAGCGTCTCTAAAAATGCATTCATCAACTCCGCCAAAGCGTCTTCATCATCCTCCTCAGCCTTTGCCGGAAGACATTCTTCCATTTCCTTCGAAAGCTCCACCACTTGTGCCGAACGCTTGCCTGCGGTTCGCTTATCCAGCATATCCATGGCAGTCCGTCTGCATATCGTAACACAAAACGCATACAAACTGTTGGGTCTGTGGGGCGGAATCGCATTCCAAACCTTGAAGTAGGTATCATTTAAGCATTCCTCCACATCCTCGGAATTACCCAGCAGCCGGAATGCCAACTGTCTCAGTCTTGTCCCGAAAGCCTCCTGTGTCTCCGCAATCGCACCTTCGTCACGATTTAGATACAGCGCAATCAATTGTTCGTCGTCCATCTGTTTCACCTCTTTTCTTTTGAAGGATCATGAGCCTTTCACCCTTATAGTCGGAAAGGAAGGCAGGTGTGTTGCACTCCTCGAATAATTTATAAAAAACACCCTGAATAAACGCAAAACACACCGCGCCTCGTTTTTTCGAAGTACGGTGTGTTCCAATTTCAACATTCTTATAATTCTTCCGTTTTAAACGTAGTATATCCCTCATAGTAGTAACTGTGGTCAATTCCCTTCATATACACTTCTCGGCTATCAACCTCATCCGTAAGGGCTTCTCTTAAAACATGCTTAATCTCAATATCCCGAATCGGACTACGTTCCATCGCCAGAAGATAATCATCCTTATCCACTTTGCTCCAGTCAACTACTTTTCCAAGCTCTACCTTAAATATCAAATCCAGCCAAATACGAGTACTACGCCCGTTTCCTTCCCGGAAAGGATGGGCAATGTTCATTTCCACGTATTTCTCAACAATCTCATCGAAGGTACTTTGTGGCATTTTATCAATATTTTGCAAAGATACTTCAAGATACATCAAAGGTGCAAAACGGAAGTTGCCCTTTGAAATATTTACCGTTCTGAGTTCTCCTACAAAATCGTAAATATCTTCAAATAGAAATTTGTGAATTGCTTGCAGTGCCGAAAATTTACCTGCCTCCAGTTTGCCGAGAATACCCGTTTCAAACAGTTCAAGAGCTTTTTTCTTACTGATACTTTCTTCCTCTCTGGCAAGGTCGGCAGCACTTGTAATTCCTAACTTATTTGTAAGAGCCATGGTACACCTCCTTCGAACTTCCTTAGGCATACCACCCTTTTTCGCTCGGCAATGCCTTCGCAAATATTATACCACGGTCGCGATATCAGCGCAAGAAATTATATTACAGCGACATCAACGTTTCCTGGCACCAGGCAAACAAAAGCTCGAAACTTTCCGCAAAATCATACGCTCCACCATTGTTAAGACTTACGGAATATTCCAATACCGCACGATTCTTGCCTTCCAAAAGCTGTAATAACTCCGCCTTCGTGGCAACAAATGTCCCATGGGTCAGATAGTACATATTCTGAAGAATAAAAAACACTCCTTTATACGTCCCCGGCAACTTAGCAATACTTTTGTTCAAATCCGCATGAATATACCTATGGCAAATCTCATGGTACAAATTATTCACACTCATCTTTACAAAATTTCGGATATCATTATCCGTATATGCCGGAACCAGTTCTTCCAACACACCAAAATAATCCTTGGTACAATTCAGCAAATGGCAGATTTCAAGAGGATTCCAGTTCGCGATGTCCTCTTTGCCACAAATAAAACCGCAGGATTTATCGAAACATTCCAAAGACTGAATAGCGGTACGGTATGCATCCAAATCGGATACGCCGAGTCCGTCAATCACCACCATAATATCAATATCACTGTGTTCCGTCGCTTCTCCGCGGAGATAACTGCCTTGCAGGCCAACGTATACCAAACGTGATTCAAATTGACGTTTCAGAATCTCCGTCAAACGCACGATATAGTTCTCAATATCAACCATGTTACAATCCTTTCACCAGTGCCGTCACTTCTTCCATGGTCGGCGGATTAAGAGGTAACGGAAACCTGGAAATCGCAATCGCAGAGCAGGCACTTGCAAAGCGTACCAACTCATCATCCTTCATACCGTGGAGCAAGCCGTAAACGCAACCGGCCTTAAAGGTGTCCCCGGCACCGAGGGTACTCTTTACCTCCACGGAAAACGGTTTCATACGCTTCATCGGCTCGCCCTTTC
>JAZUBD010000192.1:0-3397 GCA_045638305.1 Lachnospiraceae bacterium | reverse complement strand
ACACCTGCTCCGCAAAGCCCGCAGCCGGCGTATACTGTTTCAGACCGCTGATATTTTTCACAATTTCCTTTGCCACCGCCGTGGACAATACTCTGGCATCGGTACGCGGATAAGACACCAGCTTCTTTTCATACAGCTCCTGTACGATTTTCAACGTCTCATCCGGACTGATTTTAAACAGCTTGGCACACTCATTCTGAAGTTCTGCCAGATTAAACAAAAGCGGTGCGTTCTTCTTTTCCTGCTTCTTTTCCATTTGTTCTACCACAGCGGCAAGGCCTTCTTCCGCACGCTGGGTCGTAATCTGCTTGTCCTTCTCGGCAATCTCCTCAAAGGGCATCTCTCCCGGAACATTTAACGCCGTAATAAGCGCCATGGCGTCTTCCTTTTTCCGGAACCCGTTCTCTTTATAAAGCTTCGGCGAATCCTCATACTTTGAGCCTTTTACCGCGCGGAATTCCGCCTCAAATACCGCCTCACCGGCAGACAATTTGGATATTACTCTATAAAACGGAGTCTTTACAAAGGCTCGGATTTCCCGCTCTCGCCGTACTACCATACCCAGTACACAGGTCATTACCCTGCCTACGGAAATTGCCTGGCTTCTTTCGGTTTTTAAGAAATTCCGCACCGCATTCCCATACTTTAACGTGAGCACACGGGAAAAATTAATTCCCATGAGATAATCTTCTTTCGCTCGGAGATACGCCGCATCACTGAGTGCATCATAGGCCTCCAAAGGCTTTGCCTCCTTAATTCCTCGTAAAATCTCCTCTTCCGTCTGGGAATCAATCCAAACGCGACGACGTTCCTTGTCCTTCGGAACCTCCGCCATCTGATCTACCAACCGGTATATGTATTCTCCCTCACGTCCGGAGTCGGTGCACACATAAATACAATCCACATCTTCCCTGCAAAGCAGACCCTTTACAATCTGAAACTGCTTTGCCACCCCCGGAATCACCTCGTACCGAAACTTTTCCGGTAAAAAGGGTATGGTTTCCAAACGCCACTGTTTCAGTGCCGGGTCATAGACCTCCGGATAGCTCATAGTTACCAGGTGTCCCACGCACCAGGTCACCACCGCCTCCGGTGCCTCCATATATCCGTCCTTGCGTGAAAACTGGTACGGAAGTGCTTTCGCAAACTCCTGTGCCACGCTCGGTTTTTCCGCAATAAATAAACTTCTTCCCATACCCGGACTCTCTTTCTTACTTCTTTTCTGTCGTTTCCTCTACCGGAACCTCTTTTTCGTCTCCTTTGAAAAAGAAGTCCTTAAAATCATACTTGAATACTCTCTCCAAATGCTCCGGACCGGCTGCCGCATACTTCCGGAGGAGATTACGCTCCCCGTCAAACTCACTGTAAGCAAGCCGTCCCGCCGTAACCGTAATCAGATGCCCGTCCTCTGTCACCTGGGCACTGCCGTAATAACCGGAATAATCCAACGGAACCGCCTCTAACAATTCCCAAGTCCGTGCTGTCTCATTTACCAGATACCTGCAGAAATAGGAAGCGGTACCCTTCTTTAAGGAACTGCCCAAATCCTCTGCCATCTCACTGTAATCAAATTCCGGACGGCTGTCCGTTCCCGCGATATGATTATCATACAAGTAAAACTCGTACACACCGGCCGGCATCAATTCTTCTTTTACACAGGTAAACGTATTCGCTCCCACAAAGGCCTCGAAATCATCGGTCTTTGTCAGAACATACTCCTCATATCCGGTCCCTTCAAACATCTGCATTTCCCCGATAATATACTCTAACATCGGAATTCCGTAAATATCCTTTATTTTAAAGGCCGACGACGGCTCGCGCGCCCCCAACAGCACTCCCGTACCGTTACACATCTGTACGGAATTCAGTCCCAGCCAGTCCAGTACGCCTTCGTCGTTCTTTTTACAAATCTCCTTATACTCCCGCAGCAGAACTCCCATGTCAAAAAGTTCCTCCACCTCTCCGGAAATCAAATCTACGGAAAGGAGCCTGTCGTCTATGGAAGGAGTCTTTTCCTCCGGTTGCATCTTACTTGCCAATACAAGAAGCTTCCGTGCCTCCTCGTCCATGCAGTAGTCCTTACCGATGGTATACCCCTCCAGAGTATAAACGCTTTTTACCTTACCGTAACGGTCCAGGGCAACCATCCGATCATCGGAACAATTAAAATATACGGCATCCTCAAAAAACAGAAAACGCTTTGCACTGCCTTCCAGCACCGGAAACTCGCTCCGCAATACCCCTTCATTATCATACAGCTGGATTGCTTCTTTGTTGCCGGTCACATTTCCGAAATGTACAAACAATCCGTCGGAAAGTCCGGTGGTCCCTGCGCTCTTTGTTACATCCACCTTCTCCTTTGCAATCCCGTACTGTCCCTCCGTGGTTACATAAAAGGTTCTGACGGAGGAATTGCCCTCCGCATCCTCCAAAACCATGGAAACCCGATTCGTCTGTGCCGCAGTAAGACCGATAAGCAAATACTCATGCTCTGTGGAATACCCCTCCGCTGTCGGGCATTGTGCCGCAAAGGTCGGAATCCCCTCCGCCTGCACCGTCACACGATAGGACACCTTTACCGGCGTATCCGTTTTAAAATACACATAAACGGAATTGGCATTTACTCCGTACGGGTTATACACAAGTAATGGGTTGTCCTTTGTATAGCCACCGTCCCGCTTTAACGCCTCGATGCGCTCGTATACCTCCGTATGTCTCTTCGGGTCGTACAACTCCTCTGCAGACTCCGTCACGGAAAAGTCCCCGTATACCTTCGGCGCAATGGTCTTCGTATCCGTATTACGCTCATCGTACCGGTCCTGAAACTCTTTTAACTTAGAAACGGTTTCCCCCTTACCGCTTCCTTTTTTTAACATTAATCCAAGAAGCAAACATAAAAATATGCTGCTGATAATTGTCATAATAAGTAAAACCTTCAATGCTGTGTTTTTCAAAGCAACCGCCTCCTTTACAAACACTTACTCATTCTTATTTTATCAATTATTACGCCACTTTGCAACCTTTGTTCAAAAATACATTGCACTTCTTTTCATTGTGAGGTAAACTAAATACAGAATGTAATTCCTATGATTTGTTTACAGAAGGAGGAAGCCTATGGCAACACCGAAACAACAAACCTATGAAAACCTTGCCGAGAGCTTAATCGAAGCATTTAACCGCCGCGGAATCGAGGGCTACTATTGTGCGGATAAGGAAGAAGCACTTTCCACTGCCCTGCGTTTTCTGACTCCGGGTTGCAGTGTCTCCTGGGGCGGTTCCATGTCCTGCACGGAAATCGGCTTATTTGATGCGCTGAAAACCTCCGACTGCGTGTTATACGACCGCAGTACCGCAAAAACGCCGGAGGAGCAGCGGGAGCTTTATGCAAAAACCGTCA
>JAZUBD010000191.1:0-1969 GCA_045638305.1 Lachnospiraceae bacterium | reverse complement strand
CCTGTGGTGTCTCCTACCGATGGCCCGACGGGAGCGCCTGTCGTTACGTTACCGCCGCAGCCTACATTAAGCGGTTTGCCGGAGATTACACCGGATACGGACCCCGGTGCAACGCCTGTAGCAGAGCCTACAGTTACGGTGAGTCCGGACGGAAGTCCTACTCCGGAGCCTACCGGACAGCCGGAATACGATACCTTACTGCAGTCCGGATGGCAGCGTGCCGAGGATTTTTTCGGAAATAAAGAGGTTTTCTTTTCCGGGAAATATGATCGGTCGGAGCTGATTGCGACAGAGGGAAGGTATGAATATCGTTATACGGCATCTGCAGACAAAGCGGTTTCGTTCTCTATTATCGGAGAGGAAAAGGAGTTACAGCAGTTTCTCGATGATTTGGTCCGGGATTCGTTGGAATGTTATGTCAGCAGAGAGCGGGAAAACGATTACAAGTACTTATATTCGGATGGGAAATATAAGATAGAGGGAAGAGTATACGATTGCAGTACGGACAAAACCGTGCGTTTGATGCGGGTGGAGACCCGGTCGACGGTAATTGAGGAAGCACTGACGGAAGGTCATGAGTTCTATCTGAGAGATGTAACTACGGCGGAATAACAAAGGAGGATTTATGCAGGAAAAGTTAGAGCAGATTATGCGACAGATTTATTTGATGTTATCTAATTGCGAAGAGAGTGCATATTCGTCGGAGGATTTGATTGTTCCGAAAAAGCGTATTTTCCAGCTCTTGGAGGAACTGAATTATACGGTATATGACTTGATGGAGCAGTACGAGGGTACTGTCAGTTCCAGAGAACGTGCCCTGGCAGAACACGAGCGTAAGATGGCTCGGATTAAGGAAGAGGCGAAGGGCCGGGCGGAGGATACCTACGCGGCCTCTCTTCTGTATGCCAGAGAGATGTTTATGGAAATGCGGAAAACCTCGGAGCAGCTTTGCCAGAACCTGCGTAAGGAGTACAACGAGGCGTTGCGCAACTATGAGGATGGACTTCGTTATTTGCAGGAAAATGAAGAGAGCATGGTGGCACAGATGAATCTGATGATGGATTCCAAGAAGTATCTGCGCCTCATTGAACAACAGAATAAAGAAATGGAAAAGAAACAGAACCTGACGGAAGAGGAAATAAAGCGTCAGGCGGAACTTGAAGCTGAGAAGGCGGAGATTGCGGCGGCGGAAGCGTCTTCCGAACTGAATCAGAAGTTGTCGGCGCCGATTGTGGTACAGGTGAATGAACAGCCGAAGATGCCGGAGGGCTTCGGAAAGAAGCAGAGTAAGAAGAAAAAGTATACACCGAGCCAGTCCTTAGAGGAAACGACGGTGGAAGGCGAAGGTGTGGTAGAGCCGGTGTTACCGAGCAGTGAGGAACTGGACGGAGAGTATTTCGACTGGAAGGACGAGCAGGAAGGTCAAGAAAAGCAGACCAAGAAGGGCGGCAAAAAGTTCTTCGGGAAGCGCTAGAATCCGGGTTTTTTATAAAAAATAAAAAAAATTAAAATTGTTGTTGACAATTCAAACAAAAGGTGTTAGTATAATAGGGCAGTTCGCAGTTGTGGCGGAATTGGCATACGCGCATGATTCAGGTTCATGTCCACGTACGTGGGTAGGGGTTCAAGTCCCCTCAACTGCATCGTACCGTATGCTAGAGTGTTCTGCGAGGTGCGTATTATATGCGGAAATGCTGGAATTGGCAGACAGGCATGACTAAGGATCATGTGGTCCCCGACCGTGAGGGTTCAAGTCCTTTTTTCCGCATTACTTACAGCCCCGGTATCCGAAAGGATTCCGGGGCCTTTTGCGTGCAGGCAAAGTGAGCATTGAGTCACCGGTGCAAGCTTGCTTGCAAGAGGGGACGAAATGCGAACGCGCCCACGACCGAGCGGCGGTGCCGCGAGGTGTGGGTGGGTGCAAAGCACCGCCTGCACACAAAGGAAAGCCATGTGGGCAAAGTGCAGG
>JAZUBD010000190.1:0-10847 GCA_045638305.1 Lachnospiraceae bacterium | reverse complement strand
CCGGTGTGATTTTAGTATAGCATAGATTTTTAGGAAAACAATTATCAATTTGTTGTTGAGAAGTAAAGGAATCGTTGATAAAATTTATGTTTGACTCTCCCCTAGGGGGACCCTTTATACTATATCCATTCATATTGGAGAAATCATTGTTGAATGACTGGCCAAGAATGGTGCATCGATAGCACTTGCCATATGTTGAAAGGAGTACGAAAATGAAAAAGTATTTTAAACTTGGAATCCTGATTACCGTATTTTGCCTAATTTTTGTAGGCGGGTGTAACTCAGGAGACAAAATGACGGAGGATGAATTTTATGAATCCATTTCATCCGCCGAAAACAAAGAGGACTTGAGTGAGTCTACAGAAAATAAGGATGAGACTCACGAGTCTGTCGAATCAAATGAAAACAGTAATCCGACGCAAACGCCGGAATCGACAAAAGAACCGAATCCAACGCAAACGCCGGAACCGACAAAAGAACCGGATCCGACTTCAGAGCCTGAGCCTACCAATAAACCGGGCAAAAATACAGGTAATGTTCTTGTGACAATTCATGCTCCTTTAATATTTAAGGATTTTGATGAGATTCAGACAGAAGCGTTAACTTCCATGCTTGAAAAGATGTCTATTTACGATATGTCAAAGGAAGCAACATGTAAAGTCTTGGTCAGCAGAGATGAGCCGTTTGCAGCAAAATTAACAGAAGCAGCAAAGGAATTGATTGAGAAAAATGAGGCGATTCAGACTTCTGCAGACATTGCATTAAGTACCAAAACCGAAATAGCGTTAAATAACTTAATTTTCAATGAAACAGGAACGGAATTGGATGCAGAGTGTACAAGTTATATGTACGACACCACATTTGCCGAAATGAATATTCCGGACGGAGCTGAGCTACACGTAACTGCGCTATACAATGTTACGAAAGTTGCAGAAAATACGGTAGAACGTTATGTTCCATGCAAGATTGAGGCATACATATTAAAGACAGATGTGCCTGATTCAACAGAGATTGACAGGACGATTTTCTATGTCGGATCCATGAAAGAAGATATTGATATGCGCGCCCCGAAATCAGAGGACTGTAAGATTAAATGGAAGCAGGCAGTAGGTTCAAAGAAGGTTTATACATATGCCACGGCGAGCGGATATCTGAATGATTTTTATCTTGAAATAAAACCGACTATTTCCCCGGATAATTATTTTACCGGAGAATATAAAGAGAAGGATTTTGAGAATGCACCGGGAGCATTGAGTACCTACACGGTGTTTACCGTAACCTATACAGATGCAAGACCGGACATAGTCCTCATTTCTCCGGAAGGGGAGATATATTCCAGCAGCCATGAAAATGACCTTTATTTCTCCAAGACAGAAGCGGATGGAAAAATTACGATGTCGATCTATAAAACATATAAAAAACCATGGACTGTAAGGGTGTATAAGAAAGGGACCGAAACGGTTTATGTAACCATGAGCTATCGTTAATACAAACAGAACAAGCGCCAATTGGATTTCTATCGGCGCTTGTTTTTTTTAATGAAGTGTGCTACCATGGAAAAAATCATCCAAACTAAGAGGAATAGAATTAATGACTTGACTCTCCCCTAGGGGAACCCTTTATACTGTAAAAATAATCAGACAGAGACGGATGATTGTATGTGACGGAGGATGCCTATGGAAAAGAGAATGACATCGGGGGAAATTGCGAAAAAAACCGGCGTTTCCCAGAAGACGGTTCGTTTATATGATGAAAAAGGATTGTTAAAACCGAGCGGGTATTCCGAGGGGAATTACCGGCTTTATGATACAGAAGCGTTGGCGGTGTTAGAAAAAATCATTGCATTAAAGCAAATCGGATTTTCTCTGGAGGAGATTCACGACAATCTGGCAACGGAGAAGGATGTGGATATTACGGAAGTGCTGACGCGGCAGTTAAAGAGTTTGGAGACCAAGAGGTATGAGATCGAGAAGGCCATTGCCAGTATCAACAGTGTCTTACTTCGGGAAAAGGAGCCGGATTGGGACTTAGTGGCGGAAATTGTAAAGACCATGCAGATAGACCAGAGAGCGGATGTAAGTCATTTCCAGGCAATGTTACATAGTGTGGGACAGGATTGGTATGTGACAATCTATAAGTCCTTGGGCTTGAAGGAAAAAGCAAAGGTGTTGGACCTTGGTTGTGGGTATGGCAAGCTTTGGCGTAATAACTGGTCCGAAATCCCGGAGGGTGTGACCGTGGATGGTTTTGATTTGCACGGAAGCTGGGCAGACGATTTTGCAGACTATGTAGAGCAACATAAGGGTACTCTGGCGGACGGTACGGAAGTAAAGGTGTATTTTGAGGATATTGAAGATGAGGAGACCTGGGTGCAAGTTGGGAAGAAGGGAAGTTATGACATTATCATAGCCCATTATTTGATGGATTTTATCAAACGAAGAGAAGCACTTTTGGAATGTATGGCAGATGCTCTGGCACCTGCCGGAATGTGCTCCGTAAACGGTGCAAGCGTCAGCAGAGAGCATACTTTTTGGAAGGAGATGTTCGGGAAGCTGCAGTTAAAGACCGAATTCTTGGCAGAAAGGGAAGAGGAGGCCTTCAAGAATCAGGAGGAGTTTACGGAACTCCTTTCGAAGTTCTTTTCCAAAGTGGAGTCGGTGCCGCTCGGAAATGTGATGCGTTATACGGATGCCAATGAGTTGTTCACCTATTTGATGGAGCGGTATCCGGAAGCGAAGAAGTATTTGACGGAACAGGAAGCTGTGTTAAAGGTGTACTTTACTTCGGAGATAAAGGAGAAAGGAGCTTTTTTGCTACCGAAGAGTACGGATTTTCAGCATTGCTATAAGTAGTAGAGAGGTAGATGAGGATGAAAAAGATGACAACCGTATATTTTATACGTCACGCGGAACCGAACTACGACAACCATGACGATATGACCAGAGAGCTTTCGGAGAAAGGCTTAAAGGATAGGACACTTGTGACGGAGTTTCTGCGGGATAAAGAGATTGATGCGGTATTGTCCAGCCCATTTAAGAGGGCGGTGGATACGGTGGGTGAGTTTGCCAAGCAGCAAGGAATGGAGATTGAAATTGTTGAGGATTTCAGAGAGCGTCGTATTGACAGCTGTTGGATTGAGGATTTTCAAGGCTTCTGTAAGAAGCAGTGGGAGGATTTTTCTTACAAGCTGTCGGACGGAGAGAGTCTGCAAGAGGTTCAGGCGAGAAATATTGCGGCACTGAAAGATGTGTTAAATCGGTATGCGGGAAAGAATCTTGTGGTAGGGAGCCACGGAACGGCCTTGAGTACGATTATCAATTATTATGATAATTCCTTCGGGCATGCACAGTTTGAGGAAATCAGAGGTCTGATGCCTTGGGTGGTGCAATTTTGCTTTGAAGGAGAAGAATGTGTGACGATGCGGAAGTATAATGTACTTGAAGGATAGAGGAGGAGCAGTTATGAAAGAAAAAATGAAACGAATCATAGACAAGTTCCATCAATATAACTCGGAGCATATGGCACTGCAGGCCTTTGGGCTGCGGGATGATGTGGTGTATGATGCGTTGGTGGTGGCACCCAGCTTTTCGCCGTATAAGCTTAAGATGGAGCGGTTTTGTAAGGTGACGACCCTAAAGGAAGGAGCCTATATTGCAGGATATTTGGTGGAAAAGGATGATTTAAAGATTGCTTGGGTAAAAATCGGTTCTTCTGCGGGAAATCTCATTGACCATGTGGCAATATGCGGGGAACTGAACTTTAAAACGATGATTTTTATCGGCGCGGTGGGGGCGTTAAAGAAGGAATTCGGCTTGGGAGATATTTGTACTCCGTCCTATTCCATATCCGGCGGTTACACCAATACGTATCTGAAGGAATCCTTACGGGATTTTGTGCCCTTTGAAAAGGTGGAGCCGGAGATGTCCTTTATTGATGAAGTGGTTGACATAGGGAAGAAGAAGGGGTATGATATCAAGAAATCTTCCGTGTTCTGTACGGATTCCATCGCGCTGGAATATTATCATTTGGACGAGATCCGGGAGTTTGATACGGATTTGATTGAGATGGAAACGGCATCCTTCTACTTGATGGCGGATTTACTGGAAGTGCCAAGTGTGGCCCTTATGGTGGTGTCGGACAACTCTGCTACCGGTACAGCTCTGGTAGGACGCACCGAGGAGGAAGAAGAACGGTACAATCGGGGAAGAAGCGTGGTATTGCCGGATATGATATTGACACTGGCAGGGATGAAGTAAGAGAAAGGTAGTGAGGGAATGTTTTTCGATACAACCTTTTTGAAAAATGATGAGATACAGCTGTTTTTGGAAAAGACGGCAGAAGGCAATGAGGAAAAAGGTTGGGTTCCGGCCTATCACTTTGCTATTTGCAACTTAGAGGGTACCAAGATGGGAACCTGCGATTTGCGGTTGGGGCACAATGATAAACTGTATTTCGGTGGAAATATCGGTTATCGGGTGGAGGAACCGTACCGTGGACACCATTATGCGGGAAAAGCCTGTCTGCTTTTGTTCGAACTGGCAAAGAAACATGAACTGGGGTATTTGATTATTACCTGTAATCCGGACAATTACCCATCAAGGAAGACCTGCGAATATGCAGGAGGAGAGCTTTTGGAGGTTGCAGAATTACCGACAGACAGTGATATGCGGGCCCGGGGAGAAACAAAAAAGTGTATTTACAGGTTTGAGTTGTAGTGCTTTTCAAAATAATAGAGGAGGAAAGAAATATGGAGCATAAAGGAACGAAAAGATTAGAAACCGACCGCTTGATTTTACGTCGTTACATAGAGAATGATGCAGAACCGATGTACCAGAACTGGGCATCGGATCCGGAGGTATCCAAGTATTTGACATGGCCGACCCATAGCAGTATAGAAGTAACCAAATCGCTTGTGACGGACTGGATTGCGCGTTATGAGAATCCGGACTACTACAACTGGGTCATTGAGTTAAAAGAGACCGGGGAGATTGTGGGCAACATTTCTGTGGTGCAAATAAAGGAAAGGGCAGAAGCTGTTGAAATCGGGTACTGCATGGGCAAGGCCTGGTGGGGACGTAGAATCATGCCGGAAGCATTGACGGAGGTTATGCGGTATTTGTTTGACGAAGTGGGGATGAATCGTGTGGCGGCTTGTCATGACAGCAATAATCCGAAGTCCGGCAGAGTGATGCAGAAGGCAGGCATGAAGTACGAAGGAACCCTGCGTGGGGCGGGAAGGAACAACCAGGGAATTATGGACCAGGTATGGTACGGATTGTTAAAGACGGACAGAGAGTAGGAGGTTGTTATGGCATTACATAAACATGAAATACCGATTTTAGAGTATGATGACAGTCAGGAATCAGTGATTATGCCGACGCATCAGGAGCTGGGATTTAAGCTTCCGGAGAAATTGGTGTATGCGTTTTTGGGAGAGGCCACGGATGAGTATGCCAAAAAGCACAATTTAGTAGAGGTGGCACATTTTGTATCGGAAACGAAGCTTTATCCGGTATATGTGACAGAGTATAAGGGAGAGCAAATTGCGATTTGTCAGGCTCCGGTAGGGGCAGCGGCTGCTGCACAAATACTGGACTGGTTAATCGGATACGGAGCGAAAAAAGTATTAGCCACAGGCTGTTGCGGAGCACTGGTGGATTTACCGGAAAATATGTTTCTGGTTCCGACGAAGGCGTTACGGGATGAAGGTGCTTCTTATCACTATTTGCCGCCGTCAAGATACGTGGAAATCAATTCCAAGGTACTGACAGCAATAGAACGTGGGATGAACAAACTGGAACTTCCGTATACGGAGTGTGTTACCTGGACTACGGACGGCTTCTACAGAGAAACTGCAGCGTTGGTAGAGTATCGAAGGGAAGAAGGTTGTGCTGTCGTAGAAATGGAATGCTCGGCACTGGCGGCATGTGCACAGTTTCGTGGTGCGGAATTTGGGCAAATTTTATATACAGCGGATACCCTGGTAAATACAGAAACCTATGATGAAAGAGGTTGGGGAGAGGAGTCCATTGAGAAGGCGTTATATATTTGTCTGGATGTGATTAGGGAAATGTAGGAGAAGGAGAGATTTGTTCCGTGGTGGTTTATAAAGAGGAAGTGTAGAAAACGCTTTGCTTGTTGTAAGGAAAAAGCAGACGATGCCCGATTACTTGCATCGTCTGCTTTTATGTTGTGAGCTATTGTGCACTTAATCTGCGCTTTCTGTGTAGCGTATATGTCATGACAACCAGTAATGCGGTCATAATCAAATTTGCTACTAAGCTCAAGGTGGAATCCATCAGGTAATTCCGGTAAGTATCCTGTTGCGCAACATCTGATAACAACCCTTTGATGAAAACAAAAAGTAACAAGAGGTTGTAGACACCACAGGAAATATAAAGTGGCATCGGGGTTGCAATTCGTTTCCCTGTAAAAAAGAAAATCGTAAAAATCAGGCAAAGTAGATTCAGTACCATGTTTCCCCAATAAAAGACGGCATTTATTCCTTCTACCGGGGTAAACAGATGTGTAAGTCCGATGAGCAGTGACAGCCCGAAATAGTAACTGTAGATTCGTAAGGCTGTTTTTGCGTTCAATCGGTCAAAGAGGGCACTGAACACATTGATGCCCAAAAGAACGGTCAGAAGGAAATACTTCGGTGTTTCGCTGGTGTATACCAAAACTTTACCGTCCTCGAAATAAAAATTTGTTAACTGAACAATGCTTAGGAACAGCATACACATAAACGCCAGAGATAACAGAATCAGTTGCCCTCTTTTGGCAGTAGGATTCTCGATAATTGTATTTTTCTCCGCGTAAAGCTTCATATCATCATCCGTCAATAACTCATCCAAAGAAACCTCCAAAAACTGCGCCATCTTCTTTGCGGTCATCAGGTCCGGATAGCGGGAACCGCCTTCCCAGCGGGATACAGCCTGTCTGGTTACATACAAATGATCTGCTAAGGTTTGTTGCGTATATCCTTTTTGTTCTCTTACATTTTTTAAATTCTCTCCGAATTCAGCCATAAAAAACTTCCTTTCCGTGTTATACTTTTGTGTTGCTTGCTGCAGCATCCTCATTGTACCGCACATAGCTCAAAAAGGAAAGCAACACCTGCGATTTTGGCGTGTTGACACTATGGAAACATGCGGAAAACTGCAGAAAACAAGGCCACCCCACTGTTTCAGTGCGATGGCCTTTGAAAGTCTTTTTACTTATCCTTAATCTCGCTGTGCAACTGCTGCAAGGACTTAATCTCACGGTTGCCATGCTTACGTACGGACTGGATACCCTTTGCGGTAGCTCTTGCCGCAGCAGCGGTGGTCATGTACGGAATCTTGCCCTTGATGGCTGCCTTACGCAGGTAGCTGTCGTCGCTCATGCTGTCCTTGCCCACCGGAGAGTTGATGATTAAATCAATGTCGCCGTTGGTAATCATGTCAAGGATGTTCGGACGACCCTCGGAAAGCTTCTTAACCAGCTCTGCTTCGATGCCTGCTTCGGTGATAACCTTGTGGGTGTTACCGGTTGCAAGAATCTTGAAGCCGTTGTTAGAAAACATCTGTGCAACTTCGATAATGTCTTCCTTGTCCTTGCGGTTCACGGAGATGAGTACCGTGCCGCTAAGCGGGAGCTTGGACTGAGTTGCTTCTTGCGCCTTGTAGAATGCTTCGCCGTAGGAAACCGCAAGTCCTAAAACTTCACCGGTGGAACGCATTTCCGGTCCGAGAATCGGGTCTACTTCCGGGAACATGTTGAACGGGAAGACTGCTTCTTTTACACCGTAGTACGGGATGTCCTGTTCCTTAAGGTCGGCTACCGGAGACGGACGACCGGTCAACTCGGAAGTAATAATATCGGTTGCAATCGGTACCATGCGGATGTTACAAACCTTGGAAACAAGCGGAACGGTACGAGATGCACGCGGATTTGCCTCAAGCACATAAACCTTGCCGTTCTCGATGGCGTACTGCATGTTCATAAGACCCTTAACGTGCATTTCCTCTGCAATCTTCTTGGTATAATCTTTGATGGTCTTTACATTCTCTTCGGAAATGTGTACGGAAGGAATGATACAAGCGGAGTCACCGGAGTGAACACCTGCCAGCTCGATATGCTCCATAACTGCAGGAACGAAAGCGTGGGTGCCGTCACTGATTGCGTCTGCCTCACATTCTAATGCGTGATTTAAGAAACGGTCAATCAAAATCGGACGGTCCGGGGTAACGCCTACCGCAGCGTTCATGTAGCTAACCATTGCCTCATCGTCATAAACGACTTCCATGCCGCGGCCGCCAAGTACGTAGGACGGACGAACCATAGCCGGGTAACCGATCTTGTGAGCAATCTCAAGAGCTTCCTCTACAGTGGTAGCCATACCGGACTCCGGCATCGGAATCTCTAACTTATCCATCATTTCACGGAATAAATCACGGTCCTCAGCCAAATCAATCACGGAAGGAGAGGTACCGAGAATCTTGACGCCGTTCTTCTCGAGGTCTGCAGCTAAGTTAAGCGGAGTCTGACCGCCGAACTGTGCGATTACACCAACCGGCTGTTCCTTCTTGTAAATACTGAGTACGTCCTCTAAGGTAAGCGGCTCGAAGTAGAGCTTATCGGAGGTATCGTAGTCGGTGGAAACGGTTTCCGGATTACAGTTAACGATAATCGTCTCGAAACCGAGCTTCTTTAATGCCAAAGCGGCGTGTACGCAACAGTAGTCGAATTCGATACCCTGACCGATACGGTTCGGGCCGCCGCCGAGAATCATAACTTTCTTCTTGTCGGTGTTAATCGGATTCTTATCCTCTGCGTTGTAGGTGGAGTAGTAGTAAGCACTGTTTTCGGTGCCGCTTACGTGAACACCTTCCCAAGCTTCTTCCACGCCGAGTTCGATACGACGGTTGCGGATAGCATCTTCGTCTACGCCTAAAATCTGGCTTAAGTACTTATCGGAGAAACCGTTCTTCTTTGCGGAGATAAGAGCGGAATCTGCCGGAAGACTGCCCTTATTTGCTGCAAGAGCTTCTTCTTCCTCAACAAGCTCCTTCATCTGCTCAATAAAGTAGTGCTTTACCTTCGTAATATTGTGAATCTCATCCACGGTAGCGCCTTTACGAAGTGCTTCGTACATAATGAAGTGACGCTCACTGGATGCGGTAATTAACATCTGGAGGAGTTCATCCTTGGACTTCGTATCGAAATCCTTTGCATGACCGAGACCGTAACGACCGGTCTCAAGGCTGCGGATTGCCTTCTGGAAGGCTTCCTTGTAGGTCTTGCCGATACTCATGACTTCACCTACGGCGCGCATCTGAGTGCCAAGCTTATCCTCTACACCCTTGAACTTTTCGAATGCCCAACGTGCAAACTTGATTACAATGTAATCACCGTCCGGCTCATACTTGTCCAGGGTGCCGTACTTACCGCACGGAATATCCTTTAAGGTAAGACCTGCCGCCAGCATTGCGGATACAAGTGCAATCGGGAAACCGGTTGCCTTGGAAGCAAGTGCGGAAGAACGGGAGGTTCTCGGGTTGATTTCAATAACGATGATACGGTCGGAAACCGGATCGTGAGCGAACTGAACGTTGGTGCCGCCGATAACTTCAACGGACTCAACAATCTTAAATGCCTGCTCCTTTAAGCGTGCCTGACACTCTTTGGAGATGGTTAACATCGGAGCGGAACAGAAGGAGTCACCGGTGTGTACGCCTAACGGGTCGATGTTCTCGATGAAGCAAACAGTAATCATGTTGTTGTCTGCGTCACGTACTACCTCAACCTCAAGCTCTTCCCAGCCGAGGATAGACTCTTCTACAAGCACCTGTCCAACAAGGCTGGCCTGTAAGCCTCTTGCACATACGGTCTTTAACTCTTCCTTATTATAAACGAGGCCACCGCCTGCGCCGCCCATGGTGTATGCCGGACGGAGAACAACCGGATATCCTAACTTATCAGCGATTTCAAGTGCTTCGTCAACGCTGTAAGCAACCTCACTGCGAGCCATTTCGATGCCTAACGCATCCATGGACTTCTTAAACTCGATACGGTCTTCACCGCGCTCGATGGCATCTACCTGAACACCGATAACCTGTACGTTGTACTTGTCCAGAACACCTGCACTTGCAAGTTCGGAACAAAGGTTCAGACCGGACTGTCCGCCGAGATTCGGTAATAACGCATCCGGACGTTCTTTCGCAATAATCTGCTCGAGACGTTCAACGTTTAACGGCTCGATGTAAGTAACGTCTGCGGTCTCCGGGTCGGTCATAATGGTAGCCGGGTTGGAGTTTACCAGGACGATTTCGTAACCGAGTTTCTTCAGTGCCTTACAAGCCTGTGTTCCGGAATAGTCGAATTCACAAGCCTGGCCGATAATAATCGGGCCGGAACCGATGATGAGGACTTTATTGATATCTGTTCGCTTTGGCATGGATGTGCCCTCCTGTTTTAATATTCCTTTTTCCCTACATTTTATAACATAATACCAAAAAAGAAAAGAGGGAAAAAATAAAAAATACGAAAAAGTTATGCCATGCAAAAAAACCAAATAAAGGTACGAAAATAAGACAGTTTTTACTTGTAATTTGGATGAGAATTTGATATAATGAGAGTGTACAAAAGAACGAAGAGCGGTTCGCTTCTCTTTGAACTTACATAGGAAGTCAACTATCCTAGGATGTACGACACTCCCTGTTATTTTGAACCTACATTACTTTAAAAGGGATTCCTATATTTACAGGTAGCTGCAATGCCTCCGTATGAGTGGACTGCAAAAGCCTGTGTGCGGTTACCCACCTAGCTTGGGCTAGGAGTCAAAATACAGGAAACGGCATTTTGGG
>JAZUBD010000189.1:0-4450 GCA_045638305.1 Lachnospiraceae bacterium | reverse complement strand
TCTTCCTAAGACCGCTTGGCCTCCG
The DNA here is from genome assembly GCA_045638305.1 of Lachnospiraceae bacterium. Classification (GTDB taxonomy): domain Bacteria; phylum Bacillota; class Clostridia; order Lachnospirales; family Lachnospiraceae; genus SIG307. Next base: position 4,425 of record JAZUBD010000189.1, on the reverse strand, counting down.
ACTTTGTACAGAGGAAGACTCAATAGAACCTACCGACTCCAGCGTGTCGTTGTACGCAGATACAAAAGACTGAACCGACTTTACCAAAGTATCGTAATCATAGTCCGTACGGGTAGAGGTAGAACCGTCCTCGTTGGTATCCACAATCGTTTTCTTCTCGTAAAGAGAGGAAGAACCGGTCTTTACCGCAGCCAACTTCATCGCCGCATTCTGAAGCGCCGTCGCGGAATCCTTCACCGTATTTAACTCCTTTGCGGTATCTACCGTATCGGAGCTGGTCTTGACCTTATTGGTGATCTTATTCGTATCCGTGGTAGAAGACTTCGCGGTACCGTCCGCATTATACTTCTTATAATAAGCTTTCAAAAGTCTGCCGTAGGTGCCGTTCCGAATCTGGTTGTACTCACCGAGAAGACCGGAAAAACCGGTACCGGAACTACTCATCCCACTGAATAATGTGCTGGAATAATTAAAAAATGACATCTGCATCGCCCTCCTTGACTTATGCTTGTTCATTAGTTTCATCTGAAGACACTTTTCCTTATATCTATTATATCGTCATTTTCTATGATTTGTAAAGGGGAAACACTATTTTTTCTTAGAAAACAACAAAGAGAGCCTTCTACAGACTCTCTCCTTCTCTTACTTTTGAATTATCTTCATTGCGTTTTCGTAATCCGCCTTCTTCACATAAATGATATACTCTGTCATGGCATCCGTATTCTGACCGTAAGTCCCTGTCCTCACCCGGCTACCGGCAGAGAACGATGATGCGCTCAGGCGGTTCACGGTTTTTACGGAATAATCAATTCCTTCTCCCGCAAGAAGCGTGCGCACCCGGGCCTGCTCGTTTATGTCATAAGTTACCGTTAATTCTTTTCTGTTGAATAATGTAATCATAAATCTCCCCTCTTTTTCCTAAAAACTCTTCACCACCTGGAAGATGTAAAATTTGAGATAATACGACTCATTCGCTGCCCACAGTATCGGGTGGTCCGCTGCCTGGGTGCGGTACTCCACCTGACGCAGACGTACATGGGCGTCTCTTGCCGCCTGGGCAATGGTTTCCGTGAAAAGCTCCGGTGTCATAAAGTGGGAACAGGAACAGGTGCACAGGTAGCCTCCGTCCTTCACCAGCTTTAATCCACGGATATTGATTTCACGATAGCCGCGCACCGCATTTTTCACGGAATTCCGGGATTTCGTAAAGGCCGGCGGATCTAAGATAACCACATCAAACTGCTCTCCGGCACGCTCAAGCTCCGGCAACAGTTCAAATACGTCCGCACACTGAAATTTTACCGTATCGGACAATCCGTTTAACTCCGCATTCTTTCTTGCCTGCTCCGTGGCCAGCTCCGAAGCATCCACACCAAGAACACTGCTTGCTCCGGCGATTCCCGCATTTAAGGCAAAGGAACCGGTATGGGTAAAGCAGTCCAGTACCTTCGCATCCTTACAAAGTTTCTGTACCGCCAGGCGATTGTACTTCTGATCCAAGAAAAATCCGGTCTTCTGACCGTCCGCAATATCCACCAAATATTTCACACCGTTTTCCACTATCTCTACTTCCGTATCAAACGGCCCCGTAAGGAATCCCTTAAAGCGCTCCATACCCTCCTGCTCCCGGACCTTGGCATCGCTGCGCTCATAAATGCCCCGAAGGGTAATGCCGTCCTCCGCAAGCACCTTCGTAAGTGCCTCTAAAATCACCGGCTTTAACCGGTCGATACCGAGAGCCAGCGACTGTACCACGCACACATCGGAAAACTTGTCCACCACAAGACCCGGTAAAAAATCCGCCTCTCCGAAAATCAAACGACAACTGCTTGTATCCACGGTCTTCTTGCGATACTCCCATGCCGCACGTACTCTCTTTTCCAGGAATGCCTCGTCAATTTCTGCGTCCTTGTCTCTGGTCAGCATACGCACCGTCAGCTTGGACTTGCGGTTCAGAAAGCCCGTTCCCAGCACATAGCCGTCAAAGTCGTTCACACGTACCAGTTCTCCGTCTTCCACCGCACCGGTAATCGTATCGATTTCGTTATCATAAATCCAAAGGCCGCCTGCCTTTAAGCTTCTGGCTTCGCCCTTTTTTATCGTTACCATTCCCTTTATCGTAAATAAATCACTCATCTTTATTTTTTCTCCTTGCGAAACACAAACAGCTTACTTAACACGTAATTCATCACAATGACCACAATACTTGTAATCGCTTTTGCAATGGCACCCTCTACCCCGAATACCGCCTGGTTCAAACCGATTGCAATCAGAGCACTCGGTAACAAAATTTCAAAGATACCCGAAAAAATACGGGACCCGTAAAACTTGGCCGCTTCCACCAGTAAAAACTTCTTTTCGGTGCTTTTACTTTCAAACACAAACAACTTATTGGTGATAAACGCAAAGGTCACCGCAACTACCCACGCGATCCCGTTACAAACAGCAATCTGGCCATTGGAGAGCTCTCCTCCGGACAGCCCGAACAGCTTCGTGGATATAATATATGCAATCCAGTTTACCACCGTTGTAGCCACTCCGAACACCAAATACATAATGATTTCCTTGTATTTCTTAAATAAATTTTTGATTGTTTCCATGCGTCCTCCTTTTGTTGCCTTTTTTGTGCAACACCACTGTTTAGTATAGCACCCTTTCAAAATTTCTGCAATAAGGGTGTAAAATATAACAAAAATAGTGTATACTATATGTAACATCATAATCTACCAGGAGGTATTACTATGACTTATGTATGTGAAGTATGTGGCTATATATACGATGAAGCAGCAGGTGATCCGGATAACGGTATCGCACCGGGCACCCCGTGGGAAAATGTTCCGGAGGATTGGGTATGCCCGCTATGCGGCGTAGGCAAGGACCAGTTCTCTAAGCAGTAAGACCGCTACCTACTTTTTCCTAAGACTGCTGGGAACATAACCGTAATACCCGGAAAAGGCATGGGAAAAATGGTCCGGAGACGAGTACCCCAATCGTTCACTGATTTCGGTAATGGTATAACGGCCGTTCTGTAACATGGGCACCGCCGCCGACATCCTGGCCTCCAGCTTTTTCCGGGTAAAGGATTTTCCGTACATCCGCTCCAAAAAACGCTGCGTCTGACGTACACTCAGTCCCAGACGCCTCGCCATATCTTCTAACGTAATGTCCCTGTATTCATATAAAAAAATCTCGTCCGCAACCAGAAGCATGGTTTCCTCCCGCACCGGATTTGTGGAGAATTCCTCCTCCGGTGATGGCATGACAATCTCTGTTTCCGCCTCCATCCCGATACTCCGGATACACTCTATCACAAACTCCGCCAGCAAATGCACCCGTTTTTCGGCACTTCCCGGCAGATTCCCTGCCTGCTCCAAAAGAATTTGTTCCATCAAAGAACGTAGTACACTTCTTCCTTTCCCGCACCAGAGCGGATGTTTTCTCAGTATCTGTAACAGTTCCCCCTCCTTTTGTTCCCCTTCCGTCTGTAAATACAGTCCGAATTCCGTAATCGTGTTCACCTCATCCGATAACTGTTCGTGTAAGATCCCCGGTCCCGTAACATACAGGGTTCCGGGAGACAGAGGATAACGATGCCGGTTTAAGGACACTTCCCCCTTCCCTTCCGTTACATAATGAATCTCATATACATTTTCTCCGTGGGCATGCTCCGGAATCACTTTTGTGAACCGCCGATAACTTACCATAACCACGTTCATTCCTACCCCTTCCAATAAAAAACGCACACTCCCGGATGTTCCCTTCTCTTTCTTCATTACAGTTTCCTCGCCTTCGAAAATATACCATTTTCTTCGTTTACATGTCATATTATACTATAAACTTCTTCCTTTCACAATGCTATAATAAAAAAGTAATCTGAAAGGAGCGTCATATGCTGATACAATATTTGAAGAAAAACAAACGCCGGATTCTCCTCGTCATCCCGGCTGTTATCGGGATGGGATTATCCCTGTCCTTTTTAATCCGTACCAATTTGGGTGGCGACCCGTATACCTGCATGAACCTTGCCATCTCCGACCTCATAGGAATTTCCTTCGGACATTGGCAGGCGTTTCTAAATGTGTTATTATTAATTATAGTATTTTTCTGTGACCGTTCCCTCATCGGGCTCGGTACCGTAGCAAACATGTTTCTTGTAGGGTATTGCGTGGATTTCTTTACCTGGATAGAAAACTTCTTTCTGCCGGAAGAAATCACCTCTTTACTTGCACGAGGCATCATTGCGGTTCCTGCCCTGCTTTTATTTGTTGTTTCCGCTGCCCTTTATATGTGTTGCGAACTGGGCGTTGCACCTTACGATGCCGCCGCATTCCTGTTACACAAAGGGATTACAAAAAGCCCCAAGTGCCGGAAACTTCCGTTTCGTGCGGTCCGCATTCCCTATGACCAAGTCGGATCGTAGCCATG
>JAZUBD010000188.1:0-2921 GCA_045638305.1 Lachnospiraceae bacterium | reverse complement strand
AAACCGGTGCCTTTGCCGCCTCAAACATCCGCTTTAAGGATTTAATTTCTACAATAAAATAGCTTTCGTTGCCCTGCATATTATCCCGAAGTGCCATAGAAGATAAAATCTGGAAATAAGACGCCCGGTACATCTTTGCAGGCACCGTATGAATCGTCTGCGCTAACAACGCGCCCATAGCTACCGACTTTAAGAAAGTAGACTTACCGGAGGCATTGGAGCCGGTCAGTAATACACTGCGACTCGTCCGGATGGAATTGGTTACCGGTGCCTCAAGGAGCGGATGATACATGCCTTCTGCCTCGTAAACCGGCACACTCTCGGAAAGAAGCTCCGGAACACAGTAGTCACCTTCTCCCAACAGTGCACGGAAGGATGCCGCAGCACACAGGGCATCCAGATAACCGACCACCTCATAAAGCCCGTTTAACTCATCTACATACTTGTCGTAAATCTTAAGCATCCGGTTAAACTTAATCAAATCAATGTGAAACAGCATCCGGAAATAAGACATAAACATGTCCATCATATCCCCGGTTGGTTTCCTGCTGCCGATAATCCAGAAATTCCGCTTAAATGACGCAAAATGCTTGTTTAACGCCTTCATCCGAGCCACATAAGGGTCAAGTTCCGGCAAAGTAAGCTTCTCCACATCCTCGGTGGCATATAACAATCGGATTAAATAAGTCACCGAGCTTATATACGCATCCAGTTCCCCTTTCCGCTTCATATAGGAAACCAGATTATAGGATACCACCAGCACCGTAGCTATCACACCCACCGTAGGCTTTAAAAACGCCAAAGCAAGCGTCCCAATCAACAGAACAATCGCCAGAATATGAGACAGATTGGATTCTCTCTTAATATTCTTGATATAATGCATGCATTCGTACACAGAATACTTCCGATGCTTTCCGATTTGATACAACGCCTCCTGCAGGTCAATGCGCTTCTCTTCATTGCTTAAAAAGAAGGAAATCAAACGCTCCCGTTCCTTCATTTCCGTCTCATCAAACTGCGGCTGACGCAGCATCGCATATAAATATTCCTCACCCATGGCGCTAACCGTACGGTTCATCACCATAAACAGCTCATCCAGTTCCAAATCGTTCCAGGTAATATCGTCCACATCATAAGCGTCCCGTCGAATCGCCTGATAATAACTCTGTAAAGAGGTCAGTTTTTCAGCAGAATACTCCTCATCGGATACGGTTCCAAAGTCATCCCGCAATACTCTCCGTACTCTCAGTTTATATCTTTTTTTATCGTAAATCCCCTTCCCGACAAGAAACACAAGCAACGCAATAACAAGTACAAGATATTCCATACAAACCCTCACTTTTAGATATAATTATACAAGATAAAGTATAGACTTAGAGAGAAAAAATGTCAAGATAATTCGTGCAGGTTCGCGCTTTGCGCTATACCCACGCACCTCGCGGCATTGCCGCTCGGTCGTGGGCGCGTTCGCATAATCAGAGATTTTCGGAAGCAAGCTTCCAAAATCTCTTCTATGCTCACTTTGCCTGCACGCAAAAGACCGCACACCATACCTAACGTACAGTGTGCGGTCTTATAATAAAATACCCTCTCAAATTTTAATCCCAAATAACTCGTGCAAACTTATAAACAGTACGATAGTTTACATTAGAAATCTCAACGCAATCCTTCGCATGAATTACCTTACCGTTACCCATATAAATTGCTACATGGTCTACCACACCGGTCTTTAAGTTATGATAGAATACCAAGTCACCGGCCTTTGCCTCGGATCTTGAAACCGTGGTATACTTTCTTGCCATATCTCTGGATACACGCGGTGTATTATAGCCGTATGCCTTAAATACCTGCTGTACAAAACCGGAACAGTCAACACCCTTGGTCAGGCTGTTTCCGCCCCATACATAAGGAGTACCGAGGAATCTCTGTGCATAGTCAAGCATATTAACACGAAGCTGGGAAACACCGTCTCCGTAATTGCTGCTTTCTACTGCCTCCTTGTACTTATAAGCAACCGTAACAAACTCGGAGCTGATATAAGCTTCGGAGCCCTTCTGTGCATCACTGTTCCACTCAATCTGTACAAAAGTCTTTGCTTCCGGGTCATTCTTGCTAATAACAACTTCCTTTACTACCTTAAACTTCTCACCGGCACTTACCTTTGCGATAACATTATCCGCCGTGGTATCCGGGGTAGAACGTACATTAAGATTGGTAATACCTCTGTTTACCGTTGCAGTCAAAGAACCGAGCTTTTCGGCAAGCTTAACCGCCTCGTTGCCCATAATTAAATATTCCGTCGTACAATAGCCCTTTACCGGACCGGAAGAAATCTTTGCCCAGCCGTTCTCAACGGACTCTACGATACAATATGCGTTCTTACCCAGCTTACCGACACGGGCATAATTGGTTCCCGGGCCTTTTCTGATATTTAACGCATCATTCACATTCGCAAACGCAATCCCCTCCGGAATCTCAACCGAGGACAAAAGCTCTGCGGCATTTTCAATATTCTCTTCTGAAGCAGTTGCAAAAAAGTCATTCGATACAACCGAAAATCCACCCAATGCATTACCGCCGGTAACAACCGCAGCCTCGGCTGTCGCACCGGTTCCGAATAAGGAAATCACAACACCCATAACCAAGGCAAGTGACACCCCATGCTTCATCTTCATCCCAAACGTACCTCCAACAAACAATCTCTATAAAAATGTTACATAAATATTAAATTTTATTACATGGCTTATTATAGCAAGATTGCTTGTTTTTGTCAACATTGTTGCTGATTTTTTTTGGTTTTTCAGGTGTTTTTAGGCATTTTTAACAAAAACAAGATCTAAATTATGAAACAAATCACTCCTCCGTTGCTTTCATTAATTATTTTTTCTATCGACTCCTGTAGTTTTCCCTGACATTCTTCG
>JAZUBD010000187.1:0-6887 GCA_045638305.1 Lachnospiraceae bacterium | reverse complement strand
TACGTAGGTGTAGCTGCCTATAAGGCCGGCCTTAAAGACGAAGGAACCGCCTGGTACAAAGATAATAATGTTTTACGCAATATGATTCGTTATGCCAGAAACACAGATAATGTAGACGGCTTTGTTTTGTATCGATATAATTATTTAATTTCAAAGGAAAACAACAAAGCAATCGTCAATATGTTTAAGGAACTGAATAAATAGCGCATAACAAACAATGTTTGCCATATGGATAAAAGTACTGCTATTTGGCTTAATATCGGTGCTAAATTTCGTTAAACTATGGTTTAGCGCAATTTTATGGATAGCTTTAAGTACTTCTCTCCGATAAGTTTTTCCTCAAAAGCTTATTACGTTTTCACTTTTTACCACGGTTTTTGGAGGTTTGTATGGAACAACGTACCTATCATGAACAAACAACAATTCAAAATACCAAACGTCTTCGCGAACTGATTTCGGATTTGCCGTCTTATGTTGCGACTTTTTTTCGCGGCATTGAACCGGTTACCGCATCACGTACGCGAATTGCATATGCTTTTGATTTGCATGTGTTTTTCGAGTATATTTCCGCCACCAATCCGTTGTACCAAGGAAAACCCTTAAAGGACATTGATTTTCAGTTGCTTACCCAATTAACTCCGATGGATATCGAAGAATATCTGGAATATTTAAAGTTATATACAAACCGGGAAGGAAAAGAAATTACGAATAATGAGCGAGGAATTAAGCGTAAGCTTTCTTCCTTGCGCACCTTCTACCGGTATTTCCACGCCAATCGTATGATTGACGAAAATCCGACGTTACAGGTGACTATGCCGAAGATTCATGAGAAAAACATTATTCGTTTTGAGCCGAACGAAGCCGCAGATTTCTTAGACCAGGTAGAAAGCGGCGCTCGCCTTACCAAGCAACAACAAGTACGCCATGAATCCAATAAATTACGGGATTTAGCCCTTACCACGTTACTTTTAGGCACCGGTATTCGTGTATCCGAATGTGTAGGAATCGATATCAAGGATATTGATTTTTCCAGCGACCGTATCAATATTGTCCGCAAGGGAGGTTATGAATCTTTTGTTTACTTTGGGGACGAAGTCAGAGATGCCCTTCTCTCCTATTACGAAGAAAGAAAAAAGCTCGTACCGAAGGAAGGACACGAAAATGCCTTCTTTCTGTCCAATCGTATGCAACGTATCAGTGTGCGCAATGTGGAAGTTTTGGTAAAGAAATATGCCAGAGTCGTGACGACCGTAAAAAAGATTACACCACACAAATTGCGTAGCACCTACGGTACGGAACTTTACAAAGAAACCGGTGACATATATTTGGTAGCCGATGTCCTCGGTCACAAAGATGTAAATACTACTCGTAAGCACTACGCAGATATTGAGGAAGAAAGACGTCGCAGTGCAAAAAATGCTGTCACACTGCGTGAAAAAAAATAATATAATTTGCTATGTAAGTAAGGCAATCGTATCTGCCCTGCCAAACGTTTACATCTTATAATCACTGATGATGCGTTCCAGCTCCATCACATCCGTCGGCGTCAATAACTGATTCTTCAGATATTCTACCAGGAAATTGTTTAATGAACCGTTGTATACTTTGTCCAACAGAGCCTTTGTCTCGATATTCTGTACCGTCCGCTTAGAAATCAATGCCTTGCAAATGAATCCCGGATCCTCTCTCTTAACCGCTCCCTTTTCAATCAAACGATTAATCACCGTATACGTCGTATTCTTTTCCCAACCGACATATTCTTTAATGATTTTTGAGATATCCTTTGCTGCCAACACCTTATTGGACCAAAGTAATTCCATAATATTTAATTCACCTTCATGTAATCGAATATCGCCCATGAAATTCAACCCCTTTACACCTAATTCTACACCTGTAATATCCCTATCGATTATTATCAGTGTCCGCAAACCTCGTTTTGAGTGACGGTGTAGTACTATTCTACCATATTAGAATTTAAATTGCAAGAGGAAGATTGAATTATTTGTCAAAAAAGGGCATCTCATTTATTTTATGCAAAAAACGGCATAGTACGGAATTTGTCTCATTACAGATGTAGAATAAAAATTTTCAAAGCCGAATCGATAATATTTCTCTCCTGTTTTATTGTTGGACGCCTGATAGGAAGCAATGCTTTTCGCCTTCCCGTTCATTGAAACTCTAAGTTCTACTGCTGTCTCACGCCCACCATCTTCAAGAATAAAATCTACTTTTGCCTGTGCCTCGGATTCCCAAAAACAAAGGGATGTTTTACCGTTTGCCACCAGGGTTTGCATCACATAATTTTCCAAAACTGCCTTCTTTGTCTCTTCGCTATCGGTTCCGTAAAAGGCCGACGACAGCATTCCCACATCCGGTAAATACAATTTAAAGTGAGAGTCTCTCTTCTGTTCATTCAAACGTAACACCAATCCGCATCGAACCAACGCATCGATACTGTCCTTATATAAAGCATAGGTTACACCTTTTCGAATTAAGTTAAAACGAAACTTTTTATTTTCTTTTTTCAGCTGCTCCGGCAATACCTGTAGTACCTGAAGACCTTTCCCGGCTTCTTTTTCTTCATATAAGCCTCCCAAGACCGACTTCATTCTGCACATTACCGTATGATGAACCTCTGCCACATTATATACTGACTTAGATGAAATATACTCATTTACTGCTGCCGGCATTCCTCCTACAACCAGATACTCCTCAAACAGTGCCAAGAGTTCCTGATGCACAATATCCGGCACCGGCTTTGCATTTTGAAAATGACCTTGAATAATATCAATATACCAATCGCTTCCAACCGCAGAAAGAAATTCATCAAAGCCCATGGGATAAAGTCTGCAGACAAAAAAAGCGTTCTTATCAATTTCCTCCGGCAATATTCCGGATATGACAATCATAGGTACTGTAACCGGCCCCGCCAATGCCATCCATAGCGCCGGACAGAACGAAACCTCATCCAGAATCACAATCAGTTCGGCCAAATATCGCTCATCCAACTGAAAATAGGCCGCAATTGCCTCCGAAACCGATGCTCCTCCTTCTATTCTATTTCCAAAAAAGCTCTTTGCTTCCGCATTTAATTCAAAATTCACATATAAATACTGCGGAAAATAAGAAGCCGCAAATTCCATTGCCAAATATGTCTTTCCGGTTCCTTTCGTTCCAAGCAACAAAAACGGAACTTTCGTTCCGCTTTCTTTCCATTCGATTAAATTTGTTACGGCATTTCGTTTCATCTGTCGTAAACTCCTTCCTTGCAATTGTTCATGCAAATCACCTTGAACTTGCCTTGCAATCGTATTGCAAAAACACGTACGCATTAAAATTGATTCCGGAATTTCTCAATTAAGTCATTAAAATAATCCGGACGTCCTGCGGAAAATTCCATATATTCCCCGCTGATCGGATGATTGAATCCAAGCACTCCCGCATGTAACGTTTGTCCGATCAACTGGAACGGATCCTTTTTCGGACCGTATACCGTATCCCCCAAAAGCGGATGCCCTAAACTTGTCATATGAACACGAATCTGATGGGTTCGTCCGGTTTCAAGATGACAAACGATATGAGAATACTTTGTTCCGAACTGTTCAATTACCTTATAATTAGTAGCCGCATATTTGCCCCGCTGAGGATTTACCATCATTTTCATGCGTTCCTCCGGATTACGGCTGATGAACGACTCCACACGCCCCTCCGGTTCTTTAAATACGCCATATACCAACGCTTCATAACGTCTGGTAATGGAATGCTCCTTAAACTGCTCCGCAAGGTTGCGATGGGCTGCATCATTTTTACACGCCACAATAATACCGGTAGTATCCTTGTCAATACGATGCACAATTCCCGGACGTAATATACCGTTAATTCCGGACAATGAGCCCTTACAATGATACAACAACCCATTGACTAACGTGCCGGTATAATGTCCCGCCGCCGGATGTACTACCATTCCTTTCGGCTTATTTACAACGATTACGTCATCATCCTCATACACAATATCAAGAGGAATATCCTCTGCGTCTACCTCCAGCCCTTCCGGCGCCGGAATCAACACCTTAATCTCATCGCCTTCTTTTACAAAATCCTTGCAACGGCCGGTATTGCCGTTAATCCACGCTCCTCCGCTCTCAATCAGCTTCTGTACGTAGGATCGTGACACTTCCGGATGATTCACCGCAATACATTTGTCCAAACGAAGTCCATCATCGGATTTCGTTGCTATGAATTTGATTTCTTCCATTTAAAATCCTCGTCCTTGTAATAAAACAGCCACAATGCACACATAACAAAAGCGCCGCAGGTAACGCCGATATCCGCCACATTAAATACCGGGAAATTAATTAAATCAAAGGAAATCATGTCCGTTACCTTCCCCATCCAGATACGATGGATAATATTGCCTATACCGCCCGCAACAATCATGGCAAGGGTCAGACGCATCGGACGCATCTTTTTCTCTTTCGGAAGCCAGAAATAGAACCCGGCAATGGCTACCATACCCACAATGGAGAAAATGGTAAGCGCCAAGGTTTTTCCCTGAAAAATCCCGAAGGATGCTCCGGTATTATAAATCAGCCGAAAAGATAATACATCTTTCCAAACAACAACAGGTTTCCCCGGAAGCGAGGTACGTGCCCACCACTTCGTCAACTGGTCCGCCACCAATACAAGTACCAACAATACCATATGAAAAATACAATCTCGAACAAAAACCTTACGTTCCATACATCCACCTACTCTTAAAAATTCTTACTTTGCCAAAATGGCCTGAAATCCTGTCCAAAGCTCTTCATCGGTTACTTCAGAATCGAGGAAAGCCTCGCCGATTGCTCTCAACAGCACAAACTTAATCTTCGCTCCGTCGGCCTTCTTATCACGATGGCACACAGCCAGAAGCTCTTCCTTATCAAGAGGTGATACCTCCGTCATCATACCAAGCTCCAAAAGAAGTGCCTTTACCTCATCTGCTTCTGCTCTTGTAAGCACTCCCCGTAATACAGAAATCTCAGCAGCGGCAATCATTCCCACGGAAACACATTCTCCGTGAAGCAATGCAAAATTGTTTAATTTCTCCACCGCATGTCCGATGGTATGTCCGAAATTAAGAAGCGCACGTTCTGCCTTTTCCTTCGGATCCCTTTCTACCACACCACGTTTGATGCAAAGGCTCCGGTAAATCATGGAACGAAGCACCTCCGGGTTCTTTGCGGAAATCTTTACGGTATTTTCTTTTAAAAACCCGTGATACTCCGCATCTAAAATAAAACCGTGCTTTACCACCTCTCCCAGACCGGCTAAAAACTCCCGTTCCGGAAGGGTATTCAAGGCAGATACGTTAATATATACCGCTGACGGCTGGTAAAACGCACCTACCATATTCTTATATGCCTTATAATCGACACCGGTCTTTCCTCCGATGGAGGAATCTACCATGGAAAGCAAGCTGGTCGGCATACCGATAAAACGGATTCCTCGTAAATAAGTGGCTGCCGCAAATCCGGTCAAATCTCCGGTTACACCTCCGCCCAATGCCAAAAGAACATCGTTCCGGTCAAAGGAATGCTCAATTAAGAATTCGTACAGTCCTGCCACCGTATCCAGATTCTTGGAGGCTTCTCCTGCCGGGAAGGTATAGGATACGCAGAAAAAGCCTTCCTTTTCAAGAAGACTGCATACCGTACCCGCATACAACGGTGCCACATTGGAATCACTGACTACGCAAAGTTTCCGTCCCTCCATTCGAAGAGAACGAACCACCGAAACCAGTCCTTCGTATGAATTGTCCAAAATAATGGAATACAGCGGCGCATTATCTGCGCCGCGTACAATAAGTTCTTCCTTCATATACCATTAGTCCTCATTCAAGTTAATAATTTCAATATCATCCTTCTCAAGGAACTCTAACGGATTCTCTGCCATCGGCTCTTTATTCTCACTGAATAAACCAACCGGCGTATCAATAGATTCCGGAACCGTTTCAAACATGGAAAGCTGATCCAAATTCACGGTAAAACTCTGGCTGTCTAAAAGCTCCGTCTGGGAATTTACCAGGCTCTTAAACTTTGCCTTGTACATATCGTACTGACGTACCAGTTCGATGGTCTGCTTGCGAATCAAATCCAACTCGCGTTTTGCATCCTCTAAAATAATATTGGCCTTGGAAACCGCTTCCTGCTCAATCAACAACGCATTCTTCATTGCGGTACCTTTGGTCTCTTCTGCGGTACGCTCCGCCAGAACCAATGCCTTCTGTAACGTCTTTTCGATTGTCTTATAATACTGAAGGCCCTCATTTAATACGTTGATGCGGTCATTCATTTCCATTCTTTCACGATACAACGTTTCATAATTGTCAAGAATTTCTTCCATGAAACCGTCAACATCTTTCTTGTCGTACCCTAAACCGCCAGACTTAAATACCTTGTTTTGAATTTCAATCGGTGTAATCATACTTACTCCTTTCTCTATTGGTAACGCTCTAACGTAACCGAAATACGCCCTTTCTTTGTCAAATTGCCGATTTCTTTCAGTCTGGCTTTTCCTAACCCTCGAAAAGAAATCACATCCAGTTCCTTTACCGAAGCGGACGGGCTCCTTATTTCGCGACCGTTAATAAAAACCTTCCCACCGGATACTGCTGTCGCCGCACTGCTTCTGGATACTCCGAACGCAGCTGCAGCTATAGCGTCAATACGAACGGCAGAAACCGTACGGGATACCACCTGGAATTCCTTTTCAAAACCGGATTCCTCCGCTCCCGCAAGCTCACACACCACATTGGTATGACGTATCTGGGAAAGCTGTTCGATTAAGAAGGTAGCAATGCGCTCGGCACAAAGCAGAAACGCCTCCTTGTCCTTCACAAAAATGTC
>JAZUBD010000186.1:0-2912 GCA_045638305.1 Lachnospiraceae bacterium | reverse complement strand
TCTTCAAAGGTAACATCCGTAAGCTCGGTTAAGAAGGTGGTGTGACGGCAGTGGTCGGACCAGTAGGTGTCAAGTACACGAATCTCGGTCATGGACGGATCACGCTTCTCATCGTCACGGAAGTAATTCTGAATGTGTAAGAAATCACGGAAGGTCATTGCAAGGTTCAAAGAGCTGTAAAGCTCCTTTAACTGAGCCTCCGGCATATCCTTAAAGCCTTCAAAAATAATAACGTCTGCCGGATCTTCAAATACGGACTCTAAGGTCTCCGGCTTCTCCTCTGCTGCTTCTCTGGAGTCAACCGGATTGATGCAGTAGGACTTAATCGCAGCCACTTCATCCGCATCTAAAATACCGGATAATACATAGGTGGTGGCGGAACGGATCACCGGCTCCTCGGTCTCATTTAACAGCTTTACACACTGCTCTGCGGAGTCTGCTCTCTGGTCGAACTGACCCGGCAAATACTCTACGGAGAAAACGGTATCTTCCGGACAAATCGGGAAGGTTTCCTCATATACAAAATCTACCGGCGGCTCGGAAAATACGGTACCGAGTGCACGGGAGAGAGTCTCGTCACTTACATTTTCAACATCATAACGGATTAAAACACGTACTGCGGTTACATTCTGAATGTTCAAATACTCTTTGATTTCATTCATCAGCTCGCCGGCCTTAACTGCGTATTCCGGCTTCTTCTCAGAATAAATTCTTCTTACTTTACTCATTTTATCCATCCTTTCCGATGTCCGGTGGAACATCCACTGCCTCATTGTTGCTTTTAAGTATACCATTGTTTCGTTTATAAATAAAATTAATATATATTAAATGTTTTATTAGAAATCCTTATGAAATCATTTGCGTTTCCAACCTCTATGTGCTATACTGGGCTTAAGTATCAACAAATGACTTTATTCGGCAGTCTTCCTTGCCGAGAAGGAGTTTTTATGGACGTAAATTACGAATTATACAAAGTATTTTACTATGTAGCCAAAACCCTCAGCTTTTCCGAGGCCGCATCCGCGCTGTTTATTTCCCAGTCTGCGGTAAGCCAGTCGGTCAAGGTCCTGGAGCGTCGGCTTGGCCAGGTACTCTTTACCCGAAGCACCAAGCGGGTCACTCTCACCAAAGAAGGAGAAATGCTGTTTAAACACATCGAGCCGGCCATCAACCTGATTACCAAAGGAGAAAACCAGTTGGTAAACTCCCAAAACGCCGGCGGAATGCAGCTTCGCATTGCAGCCAGCGATACCATCTGCCGCTACTATCTGGTGCCGTATTTAAACCGTTTTCATCAGACCTTTCCGGAGGTTCATCTCCGTGTTATGAACGCCACCTCCCTACAGTGTGCGGAGCTTCTTGCGGAAAACGCGGTGGATTTCATTGTAGCAAATTCTCCGAATCCGGCCTTAAACAATTCCATGCAAATCGAAACCCTTAGAGAGTTTTCCGATGTGTTTGTTGCAAACAAACACTCCTACGATTATTCCGACCGGGCGCTGTCCTTTGCGGAGTTGTCCGCATTGCCGATTCTGATGTTATCCAAGCGTTCCACCACCAGCGAGTTTTTGCATGAGCAGTTTTTGTCCCATTCCGTAGAACTGGCACCGGCGGTTGAACTCAGCAGTAACGACTTGTTAATCGACCTTGCAAAAATCGGCCTCGGCATCGCCTTCGTTCCGGATTTCTGCGTAGAAGGCAAAACCGGCGACGAGCTCTACATCATCAAAACAAAAGACAAGCTGCCGAAGCGAAAGCTTGTCCTTGCCTATGACAATTCCCTGCCGGTGTCCGAACCGACCGGGTATTTTATGCAGTTGCTTAAGGGGGAGCGCAATTAACTTCCCTGATTCCTGCTCTATTACATCACCGACAAAAATGCGCCGGCCATCTTCGCTGACGCATTTCTTTTACTCCAATATACTCACCGTGGCCCCCATGAGAATATCCTCCCACACCTCCTCGTTAACGGTTACCTCGTACTGCTCTAACAGCACCTCGTAGGCCGCCTGAAAGGCCTCGTTTCGCTGCATCTCATACTCTGCCGCAACCGTTGCTTCGTAGGTCTTTGTGCACTTATCATCCAGCATCCGGATAATATACACTCCGTATTCCGTCTCAACCGGCCCACAGACTTCTCCTACCTTAAGCTTAACCGCCGCATCCATGTAAGGTGCCTCGGCACCGTTCCCTTCCGCCAGGAAGGTTCTGGTGTTATAGACGATGGTTTCGTCCGTGGCCGCAACCGCCTCAAAGGTGGCCCCGCCCAACACCTGATCATAGCAGTCCTGCATTTGTGCTTTCCGGGATTCGATTACCTCCGGGCTTTCCTGACAAATATTGTAGCCCTCGTCGTAATAGGTGGTCGGAAGATATAAATACTCCGTTTCATATTCCCTATAATCCGCTTTGTCAATGGTTTTGCGGACGCTTTCTTCCGTTACCCCCAGCGTATCGGTCATCTTTCCGTAGTATTTTTCACCTAACATCATCCACGCACAGGTCTCACGCAAATTGTCCGTGGTAAAACCGCCACGCTCTGCTTCCTCCGCAGACATCAGGCCCTTTATCTCCTCCACAAAATCAGCATTTTCCTTGGTTTCATCGTAGGTTAACTCCATGCCGTTCTTTACCGCGCAATCGTAAAGCACCGCATATTGAATCAGCGCCTCTATAGTTTCTTCTTTGAATACCTCTCTTGTGGTACGGCCCTCCTCATCATACTCCATATCCCAGTAATCCAACCCGTACTGGGATTCATAATATGCCGCGTAACTGTTTCCCTGCACCTCCATGGAATAAATAAGAAACATGGCCTTTTGCATGGAAATGTCCGTATCTCCCACGGTTACCGCAATCAACTTCGCATATTCCTAAGACGGATCGTAGGCATGTCGTTCTGTGAGCCAAGG
>JAZUBD010000185.1:0-6220 GCA_045638305.1 Lachnospiraceae bacterium | reverse complement strand
TCACCGGTCTCGAAACGAACGAACTTCTTAATTGCAAGAGTCATGCCGTTCTCCTTAGCAACCTGTGCTACGTACTGACCTACGGACTGCTTTCCGTCCTCTGCCTTTACGTAAACCTGATCCAAGAGACAAATTTCCTTTAATTCCTTATTGATACGACCGCTGATCATGCCCTCGATCACCTTCTCCGGCTTCTGAGACTCCTTCGGATCGTTCATAATCTGAGCCTTGATGATTTCCTTCTCGTGCTCAACGTAATCAGCATCTACATCATCCTTGGAAACGTACTTCGGATTCATAGCTGCAACCTGCATTGCTACGTTCTTTGCACATTCCTTCGCTGCTGCGTTCATCTCGGAAGCATCCATCTGAATCAATACGCCGATCTTACCGCCGCTGTGGATGTAGGACTCAACGAATCCGTTCTCAGCAACTACTCTCTCGAAACGACGAATCTTCATGTTTTCACCGATAACTGCGATCTGAGCTGCAAGTTCCTCAGCAACGGTCTTGGACGGATCTGCTGCCCAAGTCTCTGCAAGGAAAGCATCGATGTCTGCTGCAGTGCTGTTAGCAGCCTGCTCAACAACGGTCTTAACATAACCACGGAACTTATCGTTCTTTGCAACGAAGTCGGTCTCGGAGTTAACTTCTACGATTGCTGCAACCTTACCGTCAGCGCTAACGGTGGTCTCACAAATACCCTCAGCTGCGATTCTGCTTGCCTTCTTAGCTGCCTTAGCAAGACCCTTTTCTCTTAAGTACTCAACAGCCTTGTCCATATCAGCGTTGGTCTCTGCAAGAGCCTTCTTACAGTCCATCATACCTGCGCCGGTCATCTCTCTTAACTCTTTTACCATAGATGCACTAATATCTGCCATTTTATTTGCCTCCTGATTATAATAGATTTATTTGACAGTGCGTCCCCGAAAACCGGGAACGCACTTCTATCGTTCTTATCTGAATATATTACTCAGCGTCGGTCTCTGCAACGTCCTCAGCCTCAGCAGCCGGAGCGTCTACAAACTGCTCGCCCTGGTTAGCTTCGATAACAGCGTCAGCCATCTTTGCAACGATAAGCTTAACTGCACGGATTGCATCGTCGTTACCCGGAATTACATAATCAAGCTCTTCCGGATCGCAGTTGGTATCAGCGATACCGATTAACGGAATACCGAGGGAATGTGCTTCCTGTACGCAGATTCTTTCCTTCTTCGGGTCTACGATGAAGATTGCATCCGGGATTTCCTTCATATCCTTGATACCGCCAAGGTTCTTCTCAAGCTTCTCCCATTCCTTCTTTAACTCGATAACTTCCTTCTTCGGAAGAACATCGAAAGTGCCGTCTTCGCTCATCTTCTCGATTGCCTTTAACTTAGCGATTCTGGACTGGATGGTCTTGAAGTTGGTCAGCATACCGCCGAGCCATCTCTCGTTTACATAGTACATACCGCAACGCTCAGCCTCGGTCTTAACGGAGTCCTGTGCCTGCTTCTTGGTACCAACGAAAAGTACCTTACCACCGTTTGCAACGATGTCCTTGATTGCAAAGTAAGCTTCATCAACCTTACCTACAGACTTCTGTAAGTCAATGATGTAGATACCGTTTCTCTCGGTATAGATGTACTCTGCCATCTTCGGGTTCCATCTTCTGGTCTGATGACCAAAGTGAACACCTGCTTCCAATAACTGCTTCATAGAAATTACGCTCATGATATTACCTCCATTTGGTTTTATTCTTCTGTGTGCCTCAATCTTCGGCAAACCGCGAGCAACGGCACCCTGCCGTGAGTCCACACACATGCTTATTTCGGCCTACGCCGACTGCACCGTCTGATATTTTAACATAAACAAAGTAAAAAGGCAAGCACTTTTTTCCAAAGTTATTAAAATCACACCCCTGCCTTCTCCCCGGTCGCCTTCTCTCCTAAATGATTGGCCCAGCGTTCGGTATAAAAAACTTGATAGGAACACTTTCTTTTTCTGCGAAATGCAGTACAACAAGGCAGATTACACCACGCCGCCGACGGAGCCCCCACAACCACTAAATACAGCGGTCCCAGCACAAGGGACTGTATCGTGTGTCCGTATTCATGCACAAGAAACTCCTTTCCCCTTGAACCTTCCGGTATAAATACAAACAGCCCCAGAGAAAGCCCTGTCGTTTTCTTCCACTCCGTTACAACCGCCCCATGATACCGGTAATGAGGCATCCTCCTTAAACGAAGAAATACCGCAAACCCGAATAAGGTTTGCGGAAATCCCCAAAGTATTTGAAGGACGGTGTACCAAAACTGTTTCATACAGCGTCATCCTTTCATTTCTTATTTAACTATTACTTCCCGGTCAATATCCGCGCAATGTCCGCATGGGATGCGCCCTGCGGTATGGTAAAGGTTCCGATGTTAATAAAATCTGTCAGTTTTCTGCTCTGCAGGTATTTGACAAATGCTTCCGAATCCTCCACCGCTCCTGCTTCCTCTAACTGCTCTGCCACTCGTCTTGCGGTAGCACCACGCTTTACCGTAATCGTATACGATACCTTCTCCGGCACATTTTCGGATTCCGGGGCCTTTGTCGGCACCAATGTTGCGGTAGGCTTCGGCGCAGTAGTCGCCGTCGGTTTTGGTGTAGTAGTTGCAGTAGCCTTTGGTGTCGGTGTGGCAGTAGGCTTTGGCGCGGTAGTCGCCGTCGGCTTCGGCGTCGGTGTCGCAGGCACATCCGGCTTGTCCGGTTCCTCCGGCGGTTCCGGCGCATCCGGTGTCGGCACCGGCGACTGGGTCGGTCCCGGCGTTCCTTCCGGCTCTGTTGTTGTCTCCGGAGCCTCGGTGGAATTCGGCATTTCAGAGGCTCCCGGAGTTCCGGAGGCCTTCTCATTTTCCTTTATTTTATTGATGTCTTCTGCGGTTATCCCGCCCTCGTCCTTTACATAGCCCAGTTCCTCGGCTCTGGCGATAATCTCCTCATCGGTCATGGGCTTTGTCTGCTTCGGCAAAGCAACGGCACATAAGATGGCAGTTACCAATATACCGAGTCCCAAGCCCCGCATATAGTATTTTCTTTTCATTTTACTCCGTCCTTTGCTGTCTTACAGTCCGTATAAATCAATCACCAGTTTTACTTCTCCCTGGCCCATACCCAATTCTCTGGAAATCTCACGAATGGACTTGCCGTTCTTGTAAAGCTCCAATATCTTTTCCTTCGGCATATCGCCGTCTGTCTCAACATCCGTTTCCATGGTCATGGTCGCCGCCAAAAGTGCCGCAATATCATCGGTCTTCTTCGGTTCCGGCGTTTCTGCCTTTCCGGATGCTTTCTTTACCGGCTCTGTCTTTAACGAAGGTGTTTGCTTTGGTGCCACAGGCTTTTTCTTTTCCTCAACCTTCACTTCTTTTCCGTCCCCGGAATTCTTCTCCACGGAACGTTCCAATGCCTCCTGTGCTTTCTTTGCATTGGCAATCTCGGTCTTTAACTCTTCTTTGGTCTCCGTTACCATATTGTAAAGAAACATCACGTCGGAATTGTTCTTGTCAAGGCGTTCCAGAATCTGTTTGGAAAATTCATCCACCGACATAATTTTCTCGTTTGCAACCTGACTGAGATAATCGTCGGTCTTCAAAATCACTTCCTCAGTCTTTTCCGAAACAATCCGGTCCACAGTCTCACGCAACCGTTCTGTTTCCTCTTCAGTCAGTTCCCGTTTCGCCAGGCGTTTGATTAATTCATCGTATTCAAGCTCGCTTTTATCTTCTTTGGTAAAGAAACAACTGCCGATTAACAAGGCAATTCCAAGTACAATCAAAATAATCGTAATCGGTTCCATAACGTTCCCCTTTTCTCTAACATATCCGCTTCTTATGCCCCGCAAATCCAGCCGTAAGACCGATTATACGGTAATATCGAAGGTACTTCCCCGCATCTTCATGCGCTGTTCTTCTTCTTTTTTTTCTTTTTCTTTTCGTCCCCCGGAAGAACCGCCGTAGGCACCTTTGCCACGTTCCTTCGCATCATATTTTTGCTCTTCGTTCTCCGTTTTGTTGGAACGAACCGTCTGTGTTTCCTGCTTTCTCGCCTGTTGCTGTACCGTTCCTACAATATTCTGTTGCTGGTTACTCGGATGACGAATTTCCTGATTTTTATAAGCCCCTGCTTCCTGGGTCTTCGGTGCCATGGAAATCATATCCAGTCTTGTAATCGGCAAACCGTTCCCTCCCTTCTCTCAAAAAGCCCGGTATTACCCGGACTTTTATTCTTTGCGAAAACTCCATAAGGATTCTTCCTCGGTCTCTAGTATACATCCACCTTTACATCGCCGCGGTCTTTCACGAATCTTGCATGGGAAATCTCTGTCTTTACATAATATACCGCACCGGAAATAGTAATCTTACAACCGGAATAAGCGGTCTGAGACACCTTAATCATACCGTTTTCCTTCATTTCCATCTCATCCTGCAATTCATCCAGACGAGAATCGATATCTTCCATCTCCTTGTCGATTTCGGCAATACGCTTCTGGGATTGTTTTAACAACAGTATCTTATCCACCGGAAGTTGCTCGCCCTGCTTAAGCTTCTTGGCAAGAAGCGCCAGATTCTGCATACAGGAGGCCTTCTCTGCCTCAAGCTCCGGCATTTGCTTCTCTAACCGGCGAAATTCTTCCGCCACCGTCGGATCCACACCTACTTCAAGCAACGTTGTGGTTCCCATATTGGAGCCAACGGTCTTTGCATCTATCATCTGGCTGCAACGGGTACTTCCGCCGGAAATAAAGCCCTTCTTTCCTCCGACGATTACATCCGTCTTTGCAGACACCTGACTATGCATAATTGCCTCGGAGTGCACATATCCGTATCTGGAAATAACCTCCGCACTCTCGATAAATTTTGAAATAATATTTCCCCCCGCAATTAACTTACCGCGGGACATGCCCTGAATGCCGCGCATCAGAATAATCTGACCGTCAGCATGAATCTCCGCACCTTCTACTACACCGTTTACAATCACATCGCCCTTTGCTTCGATTTTAAAGCCGGTACGTACATTGCCCTTTACAAGCACGTTTCCCTCACAAACCACATCACCGGTAGAAGAATCCACATCTGCCGGCACTTCGTAAGTATCGGATACGAATACCTTGTCATCCACCAGACTGACATGTCCGTTGACATCGGAGTACATCTTAAGACCATCTTCGGACAAATGAATACGGTTGGCATGACGTAAGATCAAATTATTCACCTTGATCGGCTTAATCGGCTTACCGCATACGTCAATCCCCGGACGTCCCTGCACTGCCGGCTCCAACTCCGCCAGCAAATCCCCGGCTCTGACCGGGCAAATGGTATCCAATGTATGGAAATCCACGGAACCGTCCTCTAACATCTTCGGCTTTGCCGTTAAATCCGTATTAAAATGATAGGTAATCTTTGCATCCTTTCCTTCCACCGGAGGCGTTGCTTTCGCAAGAATAATCGGTGTACAGAACACACGCTCCGTCATAAGCGCGTTTAAACAATCCTCCTGTAACCCATACTTTACCCCTGCTCGTACCAATTCTCCGATAATCTCGTCTCTCGACATGAGAGAACGTCCTTCCGCCGGCGGAAACAATATAATCTCCGCAGCAAGATGATTGTTATCAATTTCTACGATGGCCGATTCATCCATCGGATAAATCTTTTCTGTCGTCAGGCGTAATTCGGTCTTGTCTTTAACTCTTCCCAGTATATCGGACAACGCTTTTTTATCATAGCCGATACGCCATTTGGTCAAATAGGCATCCGCCATATCAAACCGCACCGGTTTTCCGCCATCCTTCGGTGGATATAGAACGATCCACGTTCCGTTGTCCCTGATACTGATTTGGAAATATCCGTTTACCTGTGCCATTCTATTCACCCCTTCCTAGAAAAATATCTCAATCTGATTTCCCAGTTTTAATCGTAATTTCTGAATTGCTTTTGTATGAAGCTGGGAGATACGTGACTCCGATACCTCTAACACTTCACTGATTTCCTTTAATGTAAGTTCCTCGTAATAATAGAGTAAAATTACTTTCTTTTCCTTTTCGGTCAGCGATTCCAAGGACTGAACCAAAAGCTCCTTCATGGTCTTTTGCTCCATCTGTTTCTCCGGTTGGGCAAAATCTTCACTTTCCACAGTCCCAACAATGCCGTTTTCACTGAAGTCGGATCGTAGCCATGTCGTTCTGTGGGCCAAG
>JAZUBD010000184.1:0-5956 GCA_045638305.1 Lachnospiraceae bacterium | reverse complement strand
AGAGCGAGAAGGATATTGTAAAGCAGTTCCGTAAGCTCATCGGGCGGAGCTATATTGCCCCGAAGTGGGCCTTCGGATATGGGCAGAGCCGTTGGGGGTATAAGGATGAAAAGGATATCAGAGAAGTAGCGGAGGAGTATCGTAAGCGCGAGATTCCGATTGACAGCATCTACATGGATATCGACTATATGGAGCGCTATAAGGACTTTACCATCGATGAGGAGGCATTCCCGGAGTTTGAGACTTTTTGTGATGGGATGAAGGAGCAGGGCATTCACCTTGTGCCGATTATCGATGCGGGAGTAAAGATAGAGGCGGGCTATGATGTTTATGAAGAGGGCGTGAAGAACGATTATTTCTGCAAAGATGCAAAGGGGAATGACTTTGTGGGCGCGGTTTGGCCTGGCAGAGTGCATTTCCCGGATTTTATGAAGCCTGAGACGAGAAAGTGGTTCGGAGAGAAGTATGCCTTCTTGCTGGAAAAGGGGATTGACGGCTTCTGGAACGATATGAACGAACCTGCGATTTTCTATACGGAAGAGCGTCTTGCAAGTGTAATGAAACGTATCAGCGAGCTTAGTAAAGAAAATCTCGATGTGAACAGTTATTTTGAGTTCACGGGGCTGGTGGCCGGTATCGGGAATAATGTGGGAGATTATGATACTTTCTATCATGAGATGGACGGAAAGAAAGTCCCTCACAGTAAGGTACACAACCTTTACGGTTACAATATGACGAAGGCGGCAGGAGAGGCTTTTGAAAGGCTGTCGCCGGAGAAGCGGATTCTCATGTTTTCCCGGTCTTCTTATATCGGTGCCCATCGGTACGGCGGGATCTGGCAGGGAGATAATAAGTCCTGGTGGTCCCATCTTTTATTGAATCTGCAGATGATGCCTTCACTGAATATGGTAGGATTCCTTTATACGGGAGCGGATGTGGGAGGCTTCGGCAGCGATACCACGGAGGATTTGATGTTACGGTGGTTACAGCTTGCCGTGTTTACTCCTTTGATGCGGAATCATTCCAGTCGAGGAACCAGAGAACAGGAGCTTTACCGGTTTGATAACTGTGACAACTGTAAGAAGATGATAGAGATTCGCTACGGACTAATTCCGTATTTGTACAGTGAATATATGAAGGCGGCATTGTCGGACGAGATGATGTTCCGGCCGCTTGCCTTTGATTTCCCGGAGGATGGGGATGCAAGAGGTGTGGAGGACCAGTTGCTTCTCGGGAACGAGCTTATGATAGCACCGGTGTATACCCAGAATGCGAAGGGGCGTTATGTATATCTTCCGGAGGAAATGATGCTTGTGCGGATGCGAAGTCTGACGGATTATGAAACGGAGGTACTGGTAGCGGGGCATCATTATGTAAAAGCAGAACTCTCTGAGCTAGTGTTCTTCATTCGTAAGGATAAGGCGATTCCGGTGGGGGCAGCGGCCATAAATACGGAGATGCTGGATAACACTACTTTAACAATGCTTGGTTATGATAAGGCAGAATATGAACTGTATGAGGATGACGGATATGCGAAGAAGTATGATATGGAATCCCATGTAAGAAAACTTGGGTGATGAAGCCGCTTCTTTACAATGCGTATGTAGTGCAGAAAAGTGATTGTATACAATTATACATTTTTTGTTAAAAACACTTGCACAATAGAAAATCTTGGTGTATAATATCGAAGAAGCACGGCGGTGAACCCCTTTTTTGGGAACGATAATCCGGGGGAAAGGCGCTAGGTGCACTATTTTTTCCCAGGACGAAAGGAGAGTTTTAAGATGGGTTACGTTGATGAGGTAATCGAGTTAGTATCTAAGAAAAACGCTACCGAGCCGGAGTTCCTTCAGACTGTAGAAGAGGTTTTATCTTCCCTGAAGCCGGTTGTAGACAAGAATGAGGCAACTTACAGAAAGGCAGCACTTCTCGAGAGAATGTGTGAGCCGGAGAGAGTAATTGAGTTCCGTGTTGCATGGGTTGACGACAATGGTCAGACTCAGGTAAACCGCGGTTATCGTGTACAGTTTAACGGCGCTATCGGACCGTACAAGGGAGGTTTACGTTTCCATCCGTCCGTAAACTTATCCATTATGAAGTTCCTCGGTTTCGAGCAGACCTTCAAGAACAGCTTAACGACCCTTCCGATGGGTGGTGCAAAGGGTGGTTCCGACTTTGACCCGCGCGGTAAGAGCGATGCTGAAATTATGAGATTCTGTCAGGCATTTATGACTGAGTTATATCGTCACATCGGTCCGGACGTAGACGTTCCGGCTGGTGATATCGGTGTAGGCGGACGTGAGATCGGTTATATGTACGGTCAGTACCGTCGCATCAGAGGTGCATTTGAGAACGGTACCTTAACCGGTAAGGGTCGCTCCTACGGCGGTTCCTTAATTCGTCCGGAAGCTACCGGTTTCGGCGCAGTTTACTATTTGTGTGAAGTATTGAAGCACGAGGGTGAGACCCTTGCAGGCAAGACCGTTTCCATTTCCGGTTTCGGTAACGTTGCTTGGGGCGCAGCTAAGAAGATTGCTGAGCTCGGTGGTAAGGCAGTTACCCTTTCCGGTCCGGACGGATACATTTATGATCCGGACGGTGTTGTAACCGAGGAGAAGATTAACTACCTTCTTGAGATGAGAAATTCCGGCCGTGATAAGGTTCAGGATTATGCTGATAAGTTCGGTTGCCAGTTCTTCCCGGGCCAGAAGCCGTGGGGTCAGAAGGTTGACATCGTTATGCCGTGTGCAACCCAGAACGATGTAAATCTTGATGAGGCAAAGAAGATCGTTGCCAACAACGTGAAGTACTATATCGAAGTAGCTAACATGCCGACCACCAACGATGCACTGAAGTTCTTAATGGAGCAGGATAATGTAATCGTAGCTCCGTCTAAGGCTGTAAATGCAGGTGGTGTACTTGTTTCCGGTCTTGAGATGAGCCAGAACAGTGAGAGATACAGCTGGACCGCAGAAGAGGTTGATGCAAAGCTTCACCAGATTATGATCGGTATCCATGATTCTTCCGCTGCAGCTGCAGAGGAGTATGGTTTAGGCTACAACCTTGTTGCAGGTGCTAACATCGCAGGCTTCTTAAAGGTTGCGGATGCTATGCTTGCTCAGGGCGTATTCTAAGAAATAATTACTTTTACATAGAAAGAGAGTCGTTGCGGATGCGTAACGACTCTCTTTCTTATGATATCCGTGTGAGTTTATTTTGCTTGTAAAAATAAAGTGAAAATGTGAAAAATTTCTCAAGGGATGACGTTAATGCTTGCAAAATCCGAAAAACTATGCTATAGTCATTTCGGTAAAGTTGCAATAACACATATTTCTTAACGGAGGATTGATTATGGCAAAGAAAGCAACTGCTAAAAAGGTAGCAGAAGAAGTGAAGGAAATTAAGGTTTCTGCAGCAGAGGAAAAGGTGGCAGTAGAGACAGCACCGGTAGCTGAACCGGTGGTTAAGGAGAAGAAGGCAGCAAAGAAGCCGGCAACGAAGAAGGCAAGTACCGCAAAGACCGAGACCAAGAAGGCCCCGAAGAAGGATGAAGTATTTGTACAGTTCGCAGGCGAGGAGTTTGTAGTAGAAGAGGTAATGGAAAAGGCAAAGGCTGCATATGTTGCGGAGGGTCACAGAACTTCTGCGATTAAGTCGGTTCGTTTATACATTAAGCCGGAAGAGCGTAAGGCATATTATGTAATTAACGATAAGGCAGCAGGTAGCATTGATCTGTAAATAATAAAAGATACAACGGTTCGGACGGAGGGCGCAGGCTCTCCGTTCCTTTTATTGTAGGAAAGGATAAGGGAGCAATGAAGAAAAGAAGCTTATTTGTACTTGCGGGAATACTGCTGATACTTGCAACAGCAGGCTGTGGTGCGCCAAAGGATAGGCAAAAGGGAGAAGTGACTAAGGCACCGGCAGAGAGCGTAACCAAGGCTCCGGAAGAGGATGCGAAGCCGACAGAAGCGGCAGAAGTTACGATAGTGCCACCGGATAACGAAGAAGCACAGTATGAGCTTTCGATGGCATTTAAGGATGAAACGGAAGAAGCAACGGAGGGTGAGTTTGTTTACTTTATATCGGGAATACATTACCCTGTATTCCAGGGAAAATATGCAGACAACATGAACCGGTTTGTGACATCTCTGGTGGAGGAGTTCCGTGAAGTTTTGCCGGATGCAAAGGAAAGTGCGTACTATGATTACGAAGAGATGAAAAATAATGGATTCGGGCTACAGATGTTTCCGGAAGCAGAAGAACTTACAGTGAGCAGTGTATGGTCGAATCATCAAATGATGGTATTAAAGGCGGAGTATTACAGCAATACGGGAGGGGCACATCCCAATATGGCGTACAAAGCCTATGTGGTAGATATGACGGATGGTTACAAGGAAACCTTTGAGAGTATGATTCGTCCGTATGGACTCACCACAGAGGAAGTCGTTGACTTTGCGGTAGCCAGATTGGAAGAGGAGCACGGGGATGACTTGTTCGAAACCGATGATGCGGATGCTCTGAAAAATTGGGTTTCTATGTTTATCCAGACCCATCAATGGTACTTTAATGAAAACGGTTTGGTCCTATTTGCGAATCCTTATGATATTGCAGCATATGCATACGGTGTGATTGAATGTGAAATTTCGTACGAGGAATTAGAACAAGGCTTGAAAAAATAGTAAGATGTGCTATACTGGATAGGTAGGAGAAAGTAACGATTCCCGATTTTTTTCGGGATGGAACGATTCTAAGGAGGAAACACTATGTTAAAAGAATTTAAGAAATTTGCACTCAAGGGTAATATGATTGACTTGGCAGTCGGTATGATTATCGGTACCGCTTTCAACAAGCTGGTGTCTTCACTTGTAAATGACATGTTTATGCCGCTTCTCGGTTTGTTGACCGGTAAGATTGACTTTGCAAAGCTTTATATTGCTTTGGACGGTAATACCTATGAGTCTCTTGCGGAAGCAGAGGAACTCGGTGTGGCTTGCTTTAAGTACGGTTCCTTTATTGCGGGTCTGATTGACTTTGTTATCATGGCATTTGTAGTATTCTTGTTCGTGAAGTGGATGAATAAGCTTAGCGAGTTGGGCAAGAAGGAAGAGGTAGCGGCTCCTGCAGCACCGACCACCAAGGTTTGTCCGTTCTGTAAGTCTGAAATTGCAATCGACGCAAGCCGTTGCCCGCATTGTACTTCCGAGCAGCCGAAGGCAGAATAATAGTTTTTGGAGGCAGTTTTTATGACTAAGATTGATATTATTTCCGGATTTTTAGGTGCCGGAAAGACTACCCTGATTAAGAAGCTTTTAGAAGAGGCTTATAAGGGAGAAAAGGTCGTTTTAATTGAGAATGAATTCGGTGAAATCGGTATCGACGGCGGTTTCTTAAAGGATGCGGGCGTGGAGATTACCGAAATGAATTCCGGTTGTATTTGTTGTTCTTTGGTAGGTGATTTCGGCAAGTCTTTAAAGGAAGTGCTGGAACGCTTCTCTCCGGACAGAGTCATTATCGAACCGTCGGGTGTCGGTAAGCTTTCCGACGTTATTAAGGCGGTACAGGATGTAAAGGATGAGTTGCCGGATGCAACGCTGAACAGCTTTTCTACAGTAGTAGATGTATCTAAGGCGGCTATGTACATGAAGAACTTCGGTGAGTTCTTCAATAATCAGGTAGAGAGTGCAAAGACCATTATCTTAAGCCGTACCCAGAAGTATGATGCGGCTAAGGCAGAGGTAGTGGTAGCGAAGCTTCGTGCCCAGAACCCGAAGGCAATTTTGATTACCACGGCTTGGGATGAAATCGACGGTAAGGTGATTCTTTCCGCCATGGAGCAGCAGACTTCCTTTGAGAAGGAACTTCTTGAAGAGGCGCATCACCACCACGAGCATCATCACCATGAGCATGATGAGGAGTGCACCTGCGGTTGTCACGACCACGAGCATGAGCACCA
>JAZUBD010000183.1:0-3806 GCA_045638305.1 Lachnospiraceae bacterium | reverse complement strand
ACCAACGGTGCCGGTAAATCCACCCTGCTTCGTATGATAGCGGGTGTGTTAAAGGCAGACGAAGGCACCATTACGGTGGATGGAGCGCCGGTGTATGAGAATCCGGCGGCGAAGAAGGAAGTGTTTTATATTTCCGACGATGCGTATTACTTAAATAACGGTACGCCGGTGGATATGGCGGACTATTACGGTGCGGTGTATGAGAAGTTTAACCGCAAGCGTTATCTGGAATTGATGGATCAGCTGGGATTGCCGCTGTCCCGTAAAATCAGTACCTTTTCCAAGGGTATGAAAAAGCAGGTGTCCATTTTGCTGGGCGTTTGTGCAGGCACGAAGTATTTGCTCTGTGACGAGACCTTCGACGGTCTGGATCCGGTGATGCGCCAGGCGGTGAAGAGTATTTTTGCAAAGGAAATTACGGAGCGGGGGTTGACGCCGGTGCTGGCATCTCACAACCTCCGTGAGCTGGAGGATATTTGTGACCATGTAGGTTTGCTTCATAAGGGCGGTGTGTTACTTTCCAAGGATTTGGAGGAAATGCGCGGCGGTATCCACAAGCTGCAGTGTGTATTTGCGGATGAGGAGCAGGAAGCAAGAGTATTAATGGGACTGGAAGTAGTCAATAAGGAAGAACGGGGCCGGTTAAAGACCCTTACGGTGCGTGGCGCACAGGAAGAAATCGCAGCCCGCGTGGCAGCGGCGGAGCCGGTGTTCTTTGAGATGCTTCCGCTGACCTTGGAAGAAATCTTTATCAGTGAAACGGAGGTGGCAGGATATGACTTCAAGAAGCTCATTCTTTAAATTATTAAAAGAAGATTTGCGTCAGCGTCTTTGGACGATTATTCTGGCGGCCATTGTGTTTGTTTTGCCGGTACCGATTTATATTGCCATGGAGATTTCAAGCTCCAGAGGCTTCGGAACGGGAATGCTGGATCATTTTGCAATACGTTTGGCAGACCCCATGTCCTACAACAGTGTGTGGATGATAATGGTGACGATTTGCGGTGCGTTCATTTGTGCGGTCAGCGGGTTCGGATACTTGTTTTCCAAGAAGAAGGTGGACTTCTTCCATTCCCTGCCGGTAAAGCGTGAGACCTTGTTTGCGGTACGCTATATCAACGGTGTGCTGATTTATTTGGTGCCGTATTTGGTCATGGCACTGGTAAGTATTTTGATTATTGCGGTTACCGGAAATATGAAGGCGGTTGTGTTTTCCGTTGTGTTAAAGGGTTTGGCAGTACATTTGCTTGGCTATTTGGCGATTTATACGACATTCATCTTATGTGTAACCTTTGTGGGAAACTTTGTGGTGTTTTGTGCGGTCAGCGGATGGGTATTCGGAATTACACCGATTGTACTGCTTATTTATAATTGGTTCGAAGAGCAGTTTTTTAATACCTATACTTATATGGGAGATGCTCTGAATGAGCGCTTACATTCGTTGCGATTCTTGTGCCCGGAATATTTCTATATCTATTCCTGGAACGGAAGAGAAGTGGGTGTGACCTCCATTCTGTTGCAGGAGCTGGCGTTTGTAGCGGTACTGACGGTGATTACCCTTTTGGTATACAAGGCAAGACCGTCCGACGGTGCGGGAAAGGCCATTGCGTTCCCGATTTTAAAGCCGGTGATCCGGATTTCCGTGGAGCTACTTTCCGGTGCGCTCATCGGTA
This sequence comes from Lachnospiraceae bacterium, assembly GCA_045638305.1. Taxonomy (GTDB): domain Bacteria; phylum Bacillota; class Clostridia; order Lachnospirales; family Lachnospiraceae; genus SIG307. The sequence continues at coordinate 2,133 of JAZUBD010000183.1, read as the reverse complement.
TGTTATTCCATGAGGCGGCAGACCGTAGCTACGGAGTGCCGGGGTGGATGATTTTCGGTGTTATTTTAGGCGTTGTGATTTGTCATATGCTGATTCAGAGTATATTCTATTTTGATGTAAGAAAATGCTTTGCGGATAAGACTTCTCTGGGTGTCGTTGCGGTGGTTGCGGTTGCTTTTGTACTGGTGATGCGGTACGACACCTTCGGATATGATACGTATTTGCCGAAGGAGAAAAAGCTGGAATCCGTAGCCATTGATATTACCGGATTGGACACGTACCGCAACAATTATAAATACGACGGTTCATACATGAACTATACGGACGAAGTGTATGAGATGGAGTTGACGGATATAGATGCAGTGTACCCGTATCTGGAATCCCTGGTTGCGGATAATGAATATTACTGGAAGCTGCGGGAGCGGGGAGCAGCTACAACGGTTACCCGTGTGGAAGTCACCTATCGTCTGGAAAGCGGAAAAACGGTATATCGTGAGTATCGGGTACCGGAAATCCGCGAGGAATTGTTTGCGCCTGTCTTTGAAAGCATGGAGTACAAGGAAGTTCATTACAGCGATGTTTATTCGGTACCGGAGAATATTTTGGAATCGATTACCGCGGTGCATGCAATGAATATCCAGCTTATGAATCTTGATGCCGGAGAACGGGCTGAGTTTATGGCCATCGTCCGTAGGGAGCTGGCGGCCCAGAGCTTAAAGGAAAAGTTGAACACCTTACCGGTGGCGGTATTGAATTTGCGATTCGTAAGTTACAGGGTGCAATATGATTCCGACGGAATGCCGTACGATAACTCCCGTGAGTATAAGGTGGAGTTGCCGGTGTATCCGTCCTTTACGGAGACCCTTGCATTCCTGGCGGAGCGTGGTTTTAACCCGGATGCGGAGTATAAATGGACCGGAAAGGAAATGATGCGGATTGAGTTTCCTGAGGTGGTACTGAAAGAAGATACCGGATATGTAGGAGACGGTTGGTCTACCGAATCGGTGGAATTGACGGAGTATGTTTTAACCGGAGACAATAATAAGCTTGTGGAGGCGCAGATTGAGTATCCGGAGAACTGGGATTACGGTTACAATGTGATTCCGGTGGATGAAGAGGATTATAAGCGTTTGTATGAGCTTTGTACTTGGGAGGAGCTGTATTATTACGGCGGAGTGTCGGACTATGACCGGTATGAGAATTACCGGGTATCTCTTGATGTGCCGCGCGTGGGCTATAATGTGTATGAGACCTATTACTTTATGATTCCGGGAGATACGGATATCTCCTTCCTGCTCGATTGATCAGTAGCATGTGAATTCCCTTATAGAAGTGCGTTGTTTCGTCAGAGAACCCTGACGGAGCAACGCACTTTTTGTGAAATGGTTCGGAAATAAAGGTTTTCTGTCTTGTAATTTATCGGAAAAAATGGTACACTATTAGCATATACTAGACTTATTATAATTACGCTGCAAGGTAAGTCGGATTTTAGAAGAAGCAGCGCGGAAAGAGGTTGTTATGGAACGTTTTTATGTCCCGGAAGGGTATCGTTCGGCACTGTCCGTAAAGGAGACACAGGGTGCCATCAAACATGTAAAGGATTATTTTGAGCGTCAGCTGGCGAAGCAGTTGAATTTGACCCGTGTGTCCGCTCCGTTGTTTGTAAAACCGGAGTCCGGTTTGAATGATAACTTAAACGGCGTAGAACGTCCGGTAGCGTTCGGTATCAAGGAGCAGAATGATGCGGTAGTCGAGATCGTACACTCTCTTGCAAAGTGGAAGCGTATGGCGTTAAAAAAGTACGGTTTCTCTTATGGTGAGGGTCTGTATACGGATATGAACGCGATTCGTCGTGACGAGGATACGGACAATATTCACTCCATCTTTGTGGACCAGTGGGACTGGGAAAAGGTGATTTTGCACGACGAGCGCAATATTGACAATTTGAAATCTACGGTGCGCAGTGTGTATGCGGCCCTTCGTGAGACGGAGCATTACATTGCGGATAAGTACGATTACATAGAGGAGATTTTGCCGGAGGAGATTACATTTGTTACCACTCAGGAGCTGGAGAATATGTATCCGAACGATACGGCAAAGGAACGTGAGAACAAGATTACTCGTTTAAAGAAG
>JAZUBD010000182.1:0-8490 GCA_045638305.1 Lachnospiraceae bacterium | reverse complement strand
ACCCCTCCTTTATTATGTAAAAATAGAAAATCGCTAAGCCTTTCCGGTTCTTTTGTCGATATATATTCATATGGTGTAGTATGTCCAAAGGGGGATTTTTATGAGTACAAATGTAAAACCGGTGTTAAGTATTTCTATCTTGATATCCAACAATCGTGCCGAGACCATAGAAAAGTGTATGAAGGCTTTGGTGCCGCTTCGTGAGGCGGTTCCTTGCGAATTAATCATTGTGGATACCGGCTGTAAGGATGAAGGTGCGGAGATTGCAGCGAAGTATGCAGACAAGATGATATCGTTCACTTGGTGTAATGATTTTGCTGCGGCACGAAATGCTGGTCTTAAGGAATGTACCGGCGAATGGTTCCTTTACATGGACGATGATGAGTGGTTTGATGATGTGTCGGAGTTGATTGACTTTTTTCAGAGTAAAGACAGGGATAAATACGATGCGTTATGGTATGTGGTGCGGAATTATGATGATTATGCGGGTATTGCTTACACGGATACCTTTGTGGGCCGGGTGGTGAAATTGACGCCTCAGTCCAAGTTTCACGGAAAGATTCATGAGTGGATTGAACCGTTCCCGACAAAGACAAAGCGGGTTTCTACGTTTGCTCATCATTACGGATATGTGTATAAGAATGAGGAGGAACGACAGAAGCATCTGGCCCGGAATATTGTGTTGGAGGAGGCCGCGGTGGCGGAACGTCCGGAGGATGTTCGGATGTGTTGCCAGTTGGTACAGGAGTATCGTGCGGCAGACCGAGAGGATGATGCGGAGGCCTTGTGCAAAAAGGTATTACGGGAGACGAAATATGAGAAAACCAATTCCTTTGTACAGTATTTGCTGGTGACATTGCCGAAGATTTACAGAGAGCAGAAGCGTTTCGAGGATGCAGAGAAGGAGTTTGCGCGTTTGGAGCAGGAAGAACCGCTTTTGCATCAGACCAAGCGGACGCTATATTTTGAACGGGCTGTTTTGTATGGGCAGATGCAGGAGCAGGCAAAGGTGGCAGGAGAATGCCGGAAGTATTTTGAGGAGCTGAAGGAACTTCCAAAGGTGGGCGATCCGGTGGAGTACGAGGTAATGGATTTTGCTCACTATACCTCGGATGCGAGTAAGCGTAAAATGGTACTGTTTGGGATTCTTGCAGTGGTATACGGAAAGGTATACGAGGACGCGGAATATTTCTTTGATAAGGTTGACTGGGCGGTGAATAAGCCGTATCCGTTCGAGCAATTAGATAATCTGTTTACGGTATATCGTGAGAGCGGAAATGGGGAACTTTTGCAAAAATATATTCCGAGGATTGTAGCGCAGAAGGAAATGGAGACCAGAGTATACGGCGGTCTTCATAACTTGTACGCTTCACATTCTGATAATAGACAGAAGCTTCTGGAAGATTTGGAGCCTCTGGGACTTCGTAGTGGTAATCTCGCTTACTTCCATTTGCTTTATCTGGCACAAAAGAATGCTCTTACGCCGGAGGATGTGACAGAATATTTTGAAAAGAGTGACCGCAAGTATGATGCGGAAGCGATGGTGCTGTTATTTACAAAGCCGGACCCGCTTTCTGTGGCTTTGGGATACATCTCTTGGGAACAGTATCGCGAGGCTGTGGAGATGTTTGTGAAGGATGTGACGGATGAGAACAGCGAAGCTTTGATAAGTGGATTTTTGGATTGCGAGGCTGTTTATGCAGAAGGAAGGCGTAGCTTTTTCCTGTACGGAAAGTCCTTGCTGGCAGATCGTTTGATGCGTCTTTATGCGGCGCAGGGTCAGGCGGAAGGTGGCGTCATGGATGTGGAGCAGGTAGATTTTCTGCTGCGACAGACCGTGGGAGCAGCGACCGAATATTGTGAATATCTGTATCATCCGCGTGTTCTTGAGGAGGCTGGACAGCAGGCGTTGCCAAGAAATTATCGCTTTGCCTATCAGCTGAAGAAGGCCTTTGAGAATGAAGGAAACTTTTCGGTTTGGGCGGACGCTGTTAAGGAAGCGGCAAAGACTTGTCCGGAATTGTTGCCGGTACTCAAGGTGTTACTTGCATCAAAGGATACGAAAAAGAAGCAACAGAGTGCCGAGGCGGAGTTGATGCAATTGGCCGCACAATTAAAGTCTATGGTCAGCGCCCAGCTTGCCGAAGGCAAGACCGAGGAAGCGAAGGCAATTCTTTCCGAGCTGGCAATGATGTTGCCGGAGGATGAGGAAGTAAAAGAGTTGCTCCAAAAGGCTTGATTTATGTAAAATACGATATAGAAAAACCGTAGGGTCAAAATGGTGATTGACGCCTACGGTTTTTGTGTTCTTTACTATTTGAGTTGATTTGATACGTTTTGCGCCGGTTGGCGGGTTATTTTGATGAACGGGCATGCCATCTCAATAAAACTTTAATAATCTAATCTCTTGAACAATCCCCATATTTGTGTATAATGGAATATGGGGATTTATCTTTATGCGTAAGCGCGAAACGCCGGTTGCACAGAAAGAACATCTCCCTTGGAAAAGATAGTAAAGCAAGGAGTACCTACCAATGAATTTTATTTTAGACATTATCCGCGGTGCGGTGATCGGTATTGCAAATATTATTCCGGGTGTCAGCGGAGGCACCATGATGGTGACCATGGGCATTTATGACAAGTTGATCGGGTCCATTACCGGGATTGTAAAGAATTTTAAGAAGAGTATTAAGACGCTGTTTCCGTATATTATCGGTATGGCGGTGGGCATCGGAGCCTTTGCGTTTTTGTTGACGAAGGTGCTGCTTGTTAAGGCGCCGCTTCCGACGGCTTTCGCCTTTATCGGTCTGATTGTGGGCGGTGTGCCGGTGCTTATTAAGAAGGCAGTGAGTGCAGGTAGTAAGAAGAATGAGGAAGGTGTAGCTGATACGGCTATGGAAAATGCCGGGAAAGATAGCTCTGTTGCAGAGCAAAAGAAGCCGAACCTCGCTCTTTGTATCCTTGTTTTCGCTCTTTTCTTTGCTTTGATTATCGGCATGCAGTTTATGGGCGAAGGTGCAGATAAGAGTGTAACCTTTTCCGTAGGAACGGTGCTTGTTATGGTGATTATGGGTGTGTTGGCAGCTGCGGCTATGGTGATTCCGGGTGTCAGCGGTTCGTTGCTTTTGTTGGCTTTCGGTTATTATAATGCGGTAACCGGCGCGGTAACAGATTTTATTTCTGCGGTGTTTGATTTTGATATTCCGACGGCGTGGGACAAGTTCCTGATTTTGTTCCCGTTCGGTATCGGTGTGTTACTTGGTATTTTCTTTGTGGCAAAGTTAATCGAGTGGTTGCTTAAAAAGCATGAGAGACTGACCTATTGCGGTATTTTGGGACTTGTGTGTGCATCTCCGATTCCGGTATTTATGAATGCATTGGGAGGAGCAATCGATGCGGTGGCGGTGGTTGCCAGTGTGATTACCTTCGGAGCCGGTTTTGCGGTGGCTTATGTGATGGGAAGAGAGTAAGATGGCGAAGAGAAAAGCGTTATTTATGATTTGCCTGCTGGCGGTAGCCTTCGGACTGACGGCACTGGTGGCGGTATTGGCGGAAAAGGAAGAAACGTCCGATGGACTTCTTTGTGTGACTTCCTTTTATCCGGTGCAGCTTCTGGCGGAGTCGGTGACAGAGGGCGCAGAGGGCGTTACGGTGCGGAATTTGACGGAGAGTCATTCCGGGTGTATTCACGATTATACGTTGACGACACAGGATATGCGATTGCTTTCTACAGCGGAACTGTTTTTGATTAACGGTGGCGAGATGGAGCTGTTCCTTCAAAAGGCAGCGGAAGAATATAAGGATTTGGAAATTGTGGATACCTCCAAAGGGTATGCCTTTTTGGAGGGCGTAGAGCACAGTCATGAGCATGGTACGGAAGCGGCTGAGAGGGAAGAAGAGACGCATTCGGAAGAAGGCTGTACAGATCCGACCCACCATCATGAGGCGGACGGTCACGACGAAGAAGCCCATGCCGGTCATTCTCACGCCATTAATGCCCATATTTGGATGGATATTGACGGGTATTTGTTGCAACTTTCCCGGGTAGAGGAGGCTTTTGTGACGGCGGATCCGGCCCAGGCGGAGTTGTACCGGGCAAATGCGGAAGCGTGCCGCAAAGAGCTTGTAAAGCTAAAAGAGGAGTACGGGAATGCAGCAGAGACCTTAAAGGGGAAGGAAACCGTGGTGTTCCATGAAGGCTTTGTATACTTGTTACATATGCTGGGAATCGAAACGGTGCATTGTCTGCCGATGGACTCCGATACTCAGATTGCGGCCGGCGAAGCGGCGGAGATTACGGAGGAGTGCAGGCGTCACGGTATTACCGTGTTGTATGCGGAAGCGGATTACGCCAAGTCGATAGAGGATACCTTTGGGGCGGAGATTTCCGGAGAGGTGGTTGTACTGGACCCGGTGACGGGCGGTTCCGGAACAGGCGTCTCTTACTATTGTGAACTTATGCGTCAGAATTTAGATCGTATCAAGCAGGCCTACGGTCTGCGGTAAGGAGGAAGTATGTTCGGCAGTTCGGATAAGAAAAAACGGAATAAAGAGTTGCGGAAGCGTGCCGGGCATCTTTCGGAACGGGCGGCATGCGGTCTCCATTGCATCAAAATGGAGAATATCGGCGTATACGCCGGAAAGACGCCCATTATCGAGCATGTAAATGTGCATATTCATTGCGGAAAGCTGACGGCGATTATCGGCCGGAACGGTGCGGGTAAGTCCACTCTTATCAAAGCGATTCTCGGGGAAGTGGCCCATACGGGGACCATCGAATTTCGCGATATGAAGGAAAATAAGGTAAAGAAGTTAAAAATCGGTTATGTGCCGCAGCATCTGAACGTAAAGAAGGATGCACCGGTCAGTGTGTATGATTTGTTTGCCGGTTGTATCAGCAACGTGCCGGTGTTTTTGTACCGGAAAAAGACTTTGTACAATGAGATTTTAAATCGTTTGGCTTTGTTTGAGGCAGAGAATCTGATTGATAAGCGGTTGGGAGATTTGTCCGGCGGTGAGTTGCAGAGAGTGCTGTTATCCATCGCCTGTACCCCGGTGCCGAATCTGCTCTTGCTGGACGAACCGGTGTCCGGCGTGGACCGGAAGGGGATGGAACTTTTTTACCGAACCATCCACAATTTGAAGGAGAAGTACGATCTGTCCGTGATTTTGGTGTCCCACGACCTGACCTTGGTGAAGGAGTATGCGGATTCTGTGATTTTGTTGGACAAGACCGTATTAAAGGAAGGGTCTCCGGAGGAAGTTATGGAGAGTGAGGAGTTCCATGAAATCTTTGGATAGGAGGCGCACAAAATGGAGTTTTTAAGCTACGGATTTATGCGGAATGCGCTCATTGCGATTTGCATTATTACGCCGTTGTTCGGTATTTTAGGTACCATGATTGTCAATAACCGGATGGCGTTTTTCTCCGATGCGCTGGGACATTCGGCACTGACCGGTATGGCCATCGGCGTGCTTCTCGGTGTTGCGGGGACGGATGTACCGATGCTGTTGTTTGCTTTGGTGTTTGCACTGGTACTGAATCATATGAAGCGGAAGAGCTCCGCGTCTACGGATACGATTATTTCCGTGTTTTCGTCGTTGGGAACGGCGGTAGGTCTGGTGATTTTGTCCCGGGGCGGCAATTTTTCCAAGTATTCCGCTCTTTTGGTAGGAGATATTTTAAGCATTACCGCGAAAGAGATTTTGTGCCTGCTGGGTGTGCTGGTACTGACGCTGGTGTTCTGGCTGGTGTGCTTCAATAAGTTACATGCCTGTAGCGTGAATAAGAGTCTGGCTATGAGTAAAGGGGTTCCGGTGCGAATCATTGAGGATTTGTTTGCGGTACTGATTGCGGTGATTGTTATGCTTTCCATTAAGTGGGTGGGCATTTTAATTATTAATGCGTTGTTGATTTTGCCGACGGCAGCCGCCTCTAATATTGCGGCAAATATGCGGGAGTATCATTTGTTTTCCGTGATTCTTTCCGTGTCGTCGGGACTCATCGGTCTGGTGCTGGCATATTATTTGAATGCGGCGGTGGGCCCGACCATTGTGATTGTGGCAGCGGTATTCTTTGCGGCAACCTTTTTTGCGAGACCGCTGTTCCGGACGTAAGCGGTCGGAGCTTTGGAGTTGTGATGGGATAAGTTCGCTTTTTTGGCGTTTTTATAGTTTACATATGGGAGGATTTTGTTATGAAGGACAAGGATATTTACAAACGGATTCTGGTGAATTTTCTGGTGACCATTGCGGCAGCGGTACTGCTAGTGCTGTTTACGGGGGATTTGTTGCGCTTTTTCCTGCCCTTTGTCATCGGTTTTTTCATTGCGGCCATTGCAAATCCCATGGTGCGTTTCCTGGAAAAGAAGATGAAGGTAAAGCGTAAGTACGGCTCGGCGATTATTATTGTACTGGTACTGGCAGCTGTGGTGGGTGTGATTTATCTGATCGGTTCCATTCTTGTGCGGGAACTGATGGGGCTGATTTCGGACCTTCCGAAGCTGTTTGCCTCGGCGCAGGAACTGTTAAACGAGCTGTCGGATAAGCTGTACGGTATTTATGAAAAGCTTCCGGAGGGACTTCAGACCGGAATCGGCAGTGTGGGAAATAGTCTGGAGACCTGGTTAGACAATGCGGTGGCGAATTTTAAGATGCCGTCTATCAGTGCGGCGGGAAATTACGTAGGTAGCTTTATTGAAGGTATCTTAATCGGCATTATCTCCATTTTGGCGGCGTACTTTTTCATCGCAGACCGAGATAAGCTGGTGGATGGATTGAAAAGGATTGTGCCGGCCTCTTTTCAGGAGTATTACAGTCTGGTAATGAATAATATTAAGTCTGCCATCGGCGGATACTTTAAGGCGCAGTTCAAGATTATGTTAATCATTATCGTGATTTTGTTTATCGGATTTGAGGCCCTTGGGGTAAACTACTCGTTCTTGTTGGCGATTCTGACCGCGTTCCTTGATTTGTTGCCGGTGTTCGGTACCGGTACCATTATCGGTCCGTGGGTTGTGGTGGATATTATTACCGGAAAGTATATCGAGGCGGTTGTGTTGACGGTGCTTTATCTGGTGTGCCAGTTTACAAAACAGATGCTGCAACCGAAGATGGTGGGCGACAGCATCGGACTGAATCCGCTTCTGACCTTATTCTTTATGTTTGTAGGATATCGGTTCGGCGGTATTCTCGGTATGATTATCGGCATTCCGGTGGGAATGATTATTGTGAATTTTTACCGTATCGGTATCTTTGACCGGTTAATCCGGGGCTTTAAGATTATAGTAAACAGTATTAACGAGTATCGGAAGTATTAGGGGGCGAAACCATGGCCGGGCAGGATGTGATTTCTGTAGAACAACTGAATGAACTGCTTTCCCGGTATGCCATTGGGAAAAAGCCTCTGGCAGCGCTGCTTGGTTGGGGGGCTACGACAATCCTTCGTTATGCGGACGGAGTGTGTCCGGCGGGAGAGTATGGAGCCCATCTGAAGAAACTGTATGAAGAACCGTTGTTTTATTTGGAGGTACTGGAAGCAAACAAGGAGCGTTTGACGCCGGTGGCCTATAAAAAAAGCAAAAACGCGGTGCTGTCCTATTTGACTTCCTCGAAGTTATGGTGTGGTGTGCAGTACATTATCGAACGGGCGAAGGGCGATATATCTCCGCTGCGCGTGGTGATGACGCTGTATTATGCCCAGGCCTTTTCACTGGGACTCACGGATCAGGCGCTGTTTTGGGAAGAGTGTGACTTGACCTCTGACGGGGTGCCTTATGCGTATCATTATGAACAGCTGAAGCAGACCGGTATCAAGCAGGGCTTTTATGCCGAGGGCTTGTTTTCGGAGGAAGAGGAAGCGTTTCTTGACGCGGCTTACCGGATGCTTCTTTGGTACGGTCCGGCAGAGCTTTCGCATATCTTCTCGACAGAGCGGAAATATCTTCGCATCAGTCGTATGGAGGGCGGAGGCAAGAAAATAAAAAATGCTGCCATCGGCGGATTGTTCAAAAAGGTAGTACAGGGGTATAAAATCACCCGCCCGGAGGAATTTAACCTTTACTTTGCGGAACGAACGGGCCGGGGAAGAAAAAGATAGGCGGAAACGATAGGGTGAAGAAGCTTTACAGTAATTTTTTATGAAAAAAATTCAAAAAGTACTTGACTGTAAACCTTGTTGATACCGTACAGTGTGGGTATCACAAGGAAACAGGAGGGATATACATGACAATCAAAGAAGTGGAACAATGTCTCGGAGTACCGAGAGCAACGGTCCGTTTTTACGAAAAGGAAGGACTTCTCAGTCCGACCAGAAGTGAAAACGGTTACCGGGAATACAGCGAAGAAGATGTGGTGTTATTAAAGAAGATTATTATCTTCCGAAAGCTGGGGTTTGCGGTATCGGATATTGAAGATGTGCTGGACGGCGCAAAGCCAATGGCGGAAGCACTGGAACATAATATAGAAAGCCTGACAAGACAGATGCAGGAG
>JAZUBD010000181.1:0-5492 GCA_045638305.1 Lachnospiraceae bacterium | reverse complement strand
ATGGCAACCCCGTTGATTAAGATACCGAACACAGCAAATACCAGCATCCCTTTTCCGTTAATGTGGCGCGGGGCAAAAAAGCGTTGCACCGAAGTCACAATCAGTATGACTCCCCCCATCAGCAGAATCATGTTATTCATCAGTCCCGCCACTACGGAAAACCGCCGGTATCCGAACTGATACCGCTCATTGGCCGGACGCCTCGACAACTTTTCCATCCGCCATGCCATTCCCAGGGCAATACAATCTCCGAAATCATGTATGGCATCCGACAAAATCGTCACACTGCCGGTCAACATACTTCCGGCAACCTCCACAAAGGTAAATATTAAATTCAAAAGGAATGCAATTAAAATCCGGGTTTCCGAACATTTCCCGGAGTTTTCCGCTTTCCGTTTCTTTTTTCTCATAAAAAGGGACCGCCCTTTCCTACACTTACCTTACAGTGTATTCGAAAAAGACGGTCCCCGTGCTTCGTTCGTTTCTTTTTTCTTTTAGTAAATAAACAACTGGGTAAAATAGTTCACGCCGCGGGCATTCTGACGATATCCGACACCGAGTTCGGTGAACTTGGCATTTAAAATATTTGCTCTGTGTCCGGCAGAATTCATCCAGGCACTCACTACCTCCTCCGGTGACTTCTGTCCCCAGGCAATATTCTCTCCCGAGTAGCGGTAGGTAATCCCGTGCTCCGCAAATACGGTAGAAAAATATCGTCCGTCCGGACGGGTGTGGGAAAAGGACTGCTCGATTTCTACGGCACGCACCTGCGCCGCCTTACTGATCTTCGCAGAGTATGTCACCGGCGCAAGACCTGCCGCCGCACGATGCTCGTTTACAAGCTCCGTAATCCGAAGCCCGTATGCATAGGCCTGATCCTGTACCTCCGGTGTTTCCTCCGGTGTTTCCTCCGGCAGTTCCGGTACATTCGGAAGATTCGGTATATTCGGAAGATTCGGCACATTTATCTCCGGCTGCTCCGGCAAATTGCCGCAATTCCATTGGGACAACACTTCCCAAATGTTTTCACAACCGTTTATCTGCTGTAATTTCTCTTTCCATTCCTCTACGGTACCGCAGCTTAATCTGATGTTATTTACCGGAAGCATCGCTGCCTGGGCTTCCGATACGCCTCCCGTTGCAATTAACAGCGCTGCCGCAATTGCACATACGCCTATCTTTCTCATAGGTTTCTCCTTTCTGACTCTCCATCCTGTTACACATTTTCCCCATATGGTACGGGTTCCCCGCCACATCGCTATCCTACCACATCTCCCGGACAAAGTACATAGGAGATGCATGGAAAAAGGCGCAGGATTTTCCTACGCCTTCTTCCTTATTCTCTGTCGTCTTCCTTTGCTCTTTCATACAAAACCTTATGGTAAACCTGTCTACAGAAATCTACTTCCTCGTCTGTAAACTCATTGAAGGAAAACGCCGCTGCCTTTACAAGATGCATATACCGTTCCCTTTCTTCCCTGGATACCACATCACTGTACTTCCGTAATACCTCATCATACTCCTCGTCCGAGAGGAACTTCTGATAGATTTTTCCTTTTCCGCGAAGTTTCCGGTACAGGCGTTGATTCAGCAGTTTGATTTTCTGACGGTTGCCGAAGTGTTTTGTCTTCTTACGCATTCTCCGTTCATCCGCTTCGCCTTTCTTTCTCCGGTATACATCAGACAAAGGTAACGCTACACCGAAATACAGACCGATAACCGGCAATGCGAACAGCAGGATAACCGGATTCACACTCAAATCCACCTTCGTCTCGTCCTGCTTTTTTTCTTCCTCCGAAGCCACCGGTGTAGTCCCCGGTGTCGGCACCGGTGCCTCCGCACCACCCACCTGAGACACACTGCTTCCCGGAGTCCCCGGTCCCCCGGGAACCGTTCCCTGTGTTCCTGACGGAGTCTCGGAAGGGTCCGGCGTTGCGGTCGGTTCCGGTGTCACAAACGGCACTGTATTATACCAGAAAAAATTGCCTCCGTCCTGCGTCTTATCCTCCGGCCAATTTTCCCGATTCACCACAAAGGATCCGCTCTCTGTTTCTTCATAGATTCTCACACCGGAAGGTAACACACTATAGCCCTTGGTTACCTCCACCGGTACCCAGCCGATGCCTTCAAGATAAATTTCCACCCAGGCATGAGCAGCACTGTCCTTTACAACTGCCTCAAACATCCGGGTCTCCTCGTTATAGAAAAAGCTTCCCGCCACATAACCGGACACATACCGTGCAGGCACCCCCAGCTCCCGTAAAATCATTACGGAGGCTCCGGCATAATGCATACAATAGCCCTGCCTGCTTGTTCCCAGGAAAAACTCAATCGGGTCCTCCCCCTTCGGAAGCTCCGGCAGTTCCAAACTATAGGTGGTATTCCGCCGCATCCAGTCCGCCACCTGATAGGCTTTATTCATACGGTCAAAATTTACGGAATACCGGTCCTTAATCAAAAAGAACTCCCGGTCCCAGGCTTCGATTTCCGCCGCAACCGCTTCTACCTGTGACATATTTTCAGGCACCTTAACATACGCCTGCGTCACATAGTCCTCGTACCACAACTCCCAAGCATCCTTTTCCCAGGCATGTCCGGTTTCCGTTCCGCGGAACACCACACCGATTAATTCATCCACATCATAATTCCAAACAGCAAACGGCACCTTCGTAATGTGTTTTTCCTTGATATAACGACTGTCTCCCTCTGTCGTCACCCCGGTCTCCGTCGTCACCTCCGCAAAATACGGCATATAGGTCTTAATCCGGTTGGCCTTCGCATAATACATCCATCCGTTAATTCCCCGATAAGCAAACTCAGCCAGTGACTCCTTTCCGTAATGCCGTGCAATCCGATCCGCAGCCAGCGAAATCAGTTCATCCGCCACAAATTTCGGGTCATATCCCGCCGTTTCGCAAACCTTCTCAAAGGCTCTTACATCCGTATCCCAAATACCATCCTCATAGGCATCGGCATAGAATCCGATTAAATATGCCCCGGAAGAAGGCTTCTTCTCTAAGACTACCTTGACTACCGCCACATCCTCATACTCCGGCGTCTCATTATCCAATCTGGCAAAATTTGCCTCCGGATTACTCTTTGTCTCCACATCCCGGCGCTTCAGGAATTCCCGCACGGCACGCTCCACCGACTTGGCTACGTTTACCTCCTGCCAACCGGTCCAATCGGTAATCTCCTGCAAAATCTCTTTATTTTTCCGTTGCAATTTTTGCTTTCCGCCTGCCACTCGTTCCGACGCCGAATCCTCACCCACACGGGCAATAAAAATACAAATCACAAACAGACCGATTGCCACCGGCACCCAGAGAAACGGAAGCAATCTTCCTTCCCCGCGTCCTTGCTTATCCGGTGCCGCCAAAAATGCCGGTCTCCGAAAGGCTGCCGCATTCGCCAAAAATACTGCAGCCACCGCCACAAGCAAACTAATTCCCGTCGGTGCCACTCCTACCAAAAGACCTGCCACAAGTACCAAGAGCGGAGCAAGCACCGCCACACCGGACTTTTTCCGGACTCTGCCGTACCAGACCAAAAGAAAACACAGCAATCCGGCCGCAAAGCCCACCGCCTCCTCCAAATGAGGCACGTCTCCGGTTGCCACCCGGAAGGAGGTGTCGTAATACCGGTTCCAATGAGTCGCATACCCGTTCGCCACTGCCTGCAGGCCGTATAAAATCTCCTCTCCCTGCTTGGTCCGGAACAAATAAAACAAGCCCCACGCCGTACCGGCCAATAAAATCCCGCACCGGGTCAACGTACAAAAGCGCGGCTTTAACAGACCGGCTGCCTCTGTCAGTCCGCCCACAAGCACCGTTATAAAAAAGATACGAAACAGCATTCCCTCTGTCAAAAGCTGCCACTCAAACATGGATTGCAGCATTCCGAAGGCCGCCCCGAACAGTATAAGCGTGCACAACAAAAACAGGGAAAACTCTCCCGCAAAAGAGCGTTCCGTTCCGAACCGCGCACTATGAAATTGTTTGATTCCGACAGGGGTTCCCCATCGTATCTTCCGCTTTCTTTTCATACGATCCGCCCTTTACTACAATACCAATTCCACCTGTGATAACGACTGTGCAATCTCCTTTTCGGACAACTGCGCCAGCACCTCATCCCCCTTTTTCAACACCAGTTTTTCATCCAGCGATATGCCCCATACATAAGGCTCCCTCTTGTACTTTTCCCGATACCGAAGTACAATATCCTCCTTCGGCTGTGTCCATTCGATATCCATCAGAAGATTTAAAAAATAAAACAGCAGTTCCTCGTCATCTACCCGCAACCGCACAATGTCCTGCAACGCCTTATCAAACCAGACCACGTAATGAGGGCACTCCGCATCCACCAGGGAAAATACCAGCCCGGCAGCCGCCTCTAAATACGGAATCATCCGGTCCTTCCGCTTCATTTGCTTTGTGGGATGTACATTCAGAAACAATACTACCGGACAGGCCTTCGGCTGGGAATGCTCCTTTACCATCAGCTCATCCTGCTTTGCCGTCAGCTTCCAATGAATATTCTGCAGGCGGTCTCCCTTCTGATATTCCCGCACATCGAACAGCTCGCTGTTATCGTGCCCCGGAAACATATCATCGTAAGCCTCCGACTCCCCGAAAAAATTCCGCACCGACAGACCGAGGCGCACCGGAATCTGATGAAGCCGCGGCATTACCTGCACCTTACGCTCGCTCTTTGCCCGCACCTTTCCCGAAAACAGTCCGGTAAAATCATACACCCGTAGCTTTTTTAACCGCACCTTATAGGTACCGGTGCCGGAAAATGCCACCGACCGTACAAAGACCGTCTCTCCCCGCAACACCGTGCCTGTCTTCATCCATTCCTTTGTCCGTTTCCCGGTACACTCATCCTCTACCGTCACAAGGGCCTCCAACCGGGTCATGGGAAGAAACCCTTTATTCGTAATTACCAGCTTTACCAGATTTTCCTTGTCCGGTTCAGCAATCCCCACCGGCACCTCAAGGCTGCCGCGCACGGTACATTTCCGGTAAATTACCGTAAAAAAAGACAGCACAAAAAGTGCTGCCTGCAAATACACAAGTAACATTAACTCCGCACTCTCATACATCATTGCAAAATATCCCGTCAAAAGGATACTGCCTGCCAATACAAGAAAACTACCCACGATACTCTTCCCTCTTCATATAAGATGCCGGTTGCTGGGTCTGCGCCAAAACCTCCTCCAGCAACGCCGCCTCCGTCACTCGGGCCACACGGGCCTTCGTATTCAGCACAATACGATGCTTTGCAATATCAAGGAAAATACTCACCACATCCTCCGGCAGGACATAATCCCTGCCTTCCAGATAGGCCCAGGCCTTTGCCATGCGTACCGCCGCAATGGAACCGCGGGGACTTAAGCCCAAATCAATATACGCATGCTCTCTCGTACTCTTGGATAACCGGGCAACATACGCATAAATCGCATCATTGACCTGAAGTCGGAGGCCAAGCGG
>JAZUBD010000180.1:0-10076 GCA_045638305.1 Lachnospiraceae bacterium | reverse complement strand
TGTGCCCGATGGCAAGCACCGCCACCTCGCAAGGAAGGAACTCTTCTCCCAACCAAACACCGGTCAGCTTATTCTTTTCAATCTCCAAATCTGTAACCTTTGCATGGAACCGTACCTCGCCGCCGAGACGAATCAGTTCCTTACGCATATTCACGATAACATTCCGCAGACAATCGGTGCCGATGTGAGGCTTGTTTATATATGTAATCTCCTCCGGCGCACCGAATGCTACAAAGGTTTCCAGCACAGAACGAATCCGACCGGAAGTCTCCTTTACCATGGTATTCAATTTACCGTCGGAAAAGGTGCCTGCGCCGCCTTCGCCGAATTGTACGTTGGTCTCTGTATCCAGGGTTCCGTCTTTCCAAAAGGTATTGACGATACCTACTCGTTCTTCTACGGACGCCCCCCGCTCCAAAAGAATCGGCGCATAACCGCAAAGTGCCAGACGATAGGCGCAAAACAGTCCCGCCGGCCCCGCACCGATCACGACCGGGCGATGGGACAAAGCTTCGCTTCCCGACGGCGTATGCGTATACACCACCGGCTCCGCCTTTCCCGCAATCTGAGGTTTTATACGACGAAGTACTTTCTCCTCCAGGTCCTTTGTACGAAGCTTCGTCTCACATACATAGGAATAATGGATATCATCCTTTTTTCGTGCATCCAAAGAACGCTTCACCGGACGCAGTTCAATAATATCCTCCGGTTTGATACCAAGCAGCTTTGCCGCTTTTTTTATCAAATCTTCTTTTTTATGTTCAATGTTTAGTTTCAACTGCTGAATGCGAAGCATAGGTTCCTCCGATTTTCTTTCCGGCTGCCGCGCCGCTGCTCCAAGCCCATTGCAGGTTGTAGCCGCCGCAGGTGCCGTCGATGTCCGCCAGTTCTCCGGTAATAAACAAGCCGGTCACAAGCTTTGATTCCATGGATTCCGTCAGTTCCGACAAAGGAACGCCTCCGGTACAGGCCTGTGCCTGTTCATAACCGTTGGTATCCGTGATTTTTACCGTAAAATGCTTTATGTTTTCGGCCAAAAGGGCCGCATCCTTTTTACCGTAAGTGCATGCCTTTTTGGTCGGTTCCAGACTACACTTCTGTAACATGACATAGTTTAATTTATGATTGCAAAGTCCGGCTAACGCCTCTTCTGCAGTACTATCCTTCATCATTCGGAATCTGCGGGCAATTTCCTCCGCAAGCTCTCCTTCGGAAAGTGCCGGGAACAAATCCAGTTCTGCGGTTACCGGAAGCTTTTTGGAAAGTGCCACAGAGGCATACCGGCTCACCTGCATCACCGGAATTCCGGACAAACCGTAAGCCGCAAATAAGAGTTCCCCTTCCTCCGTATAGATATTCTTGCCGATATGAAGCGTCACCCGTCCGTCGGTACGCACTCCTGCCAGAGTTTTAAAAAACTTTCCTTCTGCCTTTAATTGTACAATCGCCGGAAGCGGCGGAATCACCGTGTGTCCGAAGCTCTTTGCAAAAGGATAACCGCTTCCGTCGGAGCCGTGGGCAGGAGACGCCTTTCCGCCGGTAGCCAGAACCATACTTTTTCCGTAAAACTTGCCCTTCTCGGTTTCTGCTACAAAAACAGAGCCGTCTGCCTGCTTATTTTTATCACAATATACACGACCAACCTTTATTTCGGTCAGGCACTCCACGCCAAGACGCTCTGCCTCACGCACCAGATTCTCCGCCACGGAAGCCGCTTGCTCGGAGGCCGGATAATAATAGCCGTTCCGTTCCTTCGGATATACACCGATTTCTTTGAAAAATGACAGCGTATCGTTCAGGGAAAACGCACAAAGCACCGGCTCTGCAAGAGAAGAATCACTTCCTCTGAAGTAAGCCGGTTGCCAGTCTTTATTCGTAAAATTACATTTGCCGTTGCCGGTGGCATAGATTTTTTTGCAAAGCTTCTCCTTTTGCTCCAAAACGAGCACCCGACAGCCGCACCGCGCCGCAAAAACAGCTGCGATAAGACCCGATGCTCCGCCACCGATTACCATGGTATCAAATACCTGATTTTTCATCCGTAATTCTCCTTATATCTAGCCACTCTTAACTGGAAAATCCTTCCAGAATCGAGTACAATTCTTCTCTGTCCTTTACATATATCCCTTCGATAAGAGCCAATCGGTCTTCTTCCGCCAAATCCACCGCCGGAATGTGAGTATATTCAAACACAGATTCTTTGTCGCTGTAAAACACCGTCACCATTCCGTCTGTGATGTTTACATAAAATTTATATGGCACCTTTGAGGCGTCATAGGTCTTGCGAAGCACCACCTTATTTTCGGAAAAGGATACAATTTCATAGGATAGTAAACCGGCCTCGTATTCCGCCAGAGACATCTTGTCCATATAGCGGGTGACGTAGTCCGAAAGCTCTTCCCTCGTCATTCCGATTAAAAATCCCGGCGCGGTTCTCTGTACGGAATCCAGTTGTCCGGTTACCGTATTGTAGGTCTCTTCGATATAGGTCACCGTCGGCAATACCGTATTATGCATTTGCACTCCGGCCGCTATCGTCCCCTGTCCTTCGGAATTCTGTGCGGCCAATCGTGCCGCTTCTTCCTCTGCCTCCTGCTCCGCCAAGCGGTTTAATAACGATATATTTTCCTCGCTGACACGGGCAAGCTCCGAAGACAAACTGTTTTCCTGCTCTTTGGCCTTACGATTAAAATCCTTTAAAGCACTTTTGTAACTGGCATAATAGCATAAACAAAACATCAAACTGAGTGTTGCAAAACACCCGAAATATATACTGATTTTCTTCACGGAAACACCTCCTATTCCGAAGTGTTTCCGTAATTTAGAATTTTATACAAAACCTACATCAAACGAAGCTTCTTTGCAATTCGCACCAGACGGGCTCCCATCGGCATATCGAGGAGCTCCTCCTCCGTTACCGCACGGAACATAATCAACATCACAAAGTAAATGACCATGGCCAGCCCGATTGCCCCGCAAAGGGAAATGGCATTGCTCTTTGTAAAGAAATGCAGACCACGATAAATCAACAAAGCCAGCACCGACATGAACACGGTACATAAACCGATGCGAAGGAAAGTCCGGTCAAGCTCCTGCACATAACCGGTTTCTTTTTTCAGTGTCCGCCAGTTCAACGCGCTGATAATCAGCGGAAATACCATATTGCCGATGACAAGCGCATATCCGCCCAGCGGCGTAAACATTAATAACACAACATCCAGTACCAGATAAATTGCGAGGGAAATCAAGCCATGTACCACCGGTACACGCATACGGTTCACCCCCTGTAAAATGCTGTTGGTGGCCGTGGAATAAGCAAAAAAGATAATGGATGCGGCACCGATGTACATCATCCGTGAGGTCGTAGTAAGTGCCTCGCCGGTTTCTCCGAATACAAACTGCATAATCGGAGAGGCAAGCACCGCCATCCCTCCGGCACACGGGAACGCAATGAGCATATTCAGTTTTACCGCCTGGGCAATTCGTCCGTGCAAAAGCTCCTTGTTTCTCTGGGTATGGGCCTGTACAATGCTCGGCAGGGTCGCCATACCGATGGATGAAGCAACGGCAATCGGCACATTGGTCATAAGACGGTACTTTCCGGAATACAAGCCAAACAGCTCTCTCCGTACCGTATCTGCCACTCCTTTTCCGTCCAGAATCTGATTTAAGAGCACACTGTCCAAAAGACTGCTGATGGAATATACCGTCTGATTCAGAATAATCGGAACTGTGGTTAACAGTAACATCCGCAACAAAAACGCACGATCCTCATAAGCACCGATTTTATCCTTTTGTACTCTACGTTTCAAATACGGATAATAGCCGAAAAATACAATCAATAAAAATATCAGGGCTGTAAGTGCGCCGGAAAGAGTACCTAACGTACCTCCGGCCGCTCCGTATGCGGAAATTTTGTCGGAGGCACTGAAATGACTGATGAGCATCTTTGCCGCTACAACGCTGACTACCGCATTTACAATCTGCTCTAAAATCTGGGATACGGAGGTCGGAACCACCGTATGCTTCCCCTGGAAAAAGCCCCGGATCACACCCATAATCGAGAAAACGAAAATCGTCGGAGCCAGTACCTTTAACGGAATGGCGGTACTTAAATCCGCCTCTTTAAACACGTGTTCCGCAATAAAATCCGCCCCTAGAAACAATAAAAGGGATGCCAAGAATCCGAGAATTGCGGCAAATACCATACCCACCTGTAACATGTGATAGGAATTGCCGTATTCCTTTTTGTCCTCCCGCTCCGATATCAGCTTGGAAATCGCCGTCGGAATGCTGTAGGTAGATAACAAAAGGGCAATATTATATACTTCAAAGGCATTGGAATACGCACCGAGACCGTCGTTTCCGATGGTGTTCGCCAGCGGAATCCGGTAAAGCAGTCCGATGAGCCGGACAATTACCGAGGCTGCTGCCAGTATAATTCCCTGTGAAATAAAGCTTGCCTGTTTTTCTCTGTCTGCCATAACATAAACTCCGTTTATCGATAAATTTGAAGCGCATCCATAATCTGACGCTGCTTTTCCTCCATAACCAGTCGTTCTTCCTCCTCCATGTGGTCAAAGCCGCATAAATGAAGAATACTGTGAGCCAACAAAAAGCCCAGTTCCCGCTCCACGGAATGCCCAAATTCCTCTGCCTGAGACAGTACCCGGTCCACGGAAATCACAATGTCACCTAACATCAGTTCACCGGTTTCCGGATGAAACACCTCCGGCTGTTCCTCTTCCATTGTATCAAACACGCCCGGTTCCGGATATTCCCCCATCGGGAAAGACAACACATCTGTCGGTGCATCAATGTCACGATTGTCCTTATTAATCTCCCGAATTGCCTCGTTATCCGTAAACAATACATTGACCTCTGCCTCATAGGGACACCCGATATAATCCAATGCTCCGTTAATGACACGCTCGGTCAGCTCTTTATAGTCAAAGGAAAACGGTATCTTTGTTTCTTCTTCAATGGTTATTGTCAAAACATTTCCTCCTTTATTACCTCTGCCATGGTATTACGGATGACAGTCAAGTCCGCTGCAGTCAAACCGCTGTAGCTTAAATCACCCTTGCTCAGTCGAAGATTAATTGCTTTTTCGATGACCTTTACAATCACGATTTTCCCTTTCTGGGTCTTCTTTAAATGCTCGCACATACCGCAAATATTATCTGTTAAAAGAAGTAGGGCTGCTTCCTTGGTGGTCGGCTTGTCTCCATCCACCGTATGCTCCCGCAACACATCCTGTAACGCCTGCGGAAAATTCTCGTCCGTTGCCACCGCTAACGTATTCGCTAACGACTTTTCTCCGTACAAGCGGCCGATTTCATGATAATAGCCGCCGCATTTTACCAACGCCACATCCGCATCCTGCATGCGTTCCGCTACCTCTGCAGCAAATAATGCCACACGACGTACATGTAAAAAGGCCTGCGGAAACTTCTTTGAAAAGCGTTCCAAAAGAGGCGAGGATTCCTCACAAAGCTCCGACAACCGCGCATGTAACGCCGAGTCCTCCACACGTTTTTCTAAATAAAACGCCAGATTTGGCAAATCCTCTTCGGATGCTCCCGTTTTCGGAAGGGAATCCGAACGAGCTTCCTCGTTGCCCTCTGTCATGGCAATATACGCAGATACATTGGCATCCTGCTCTTCCGCGCCGGCTGCCAGCTCTTCTAAAAACTCGAAGCTTTCGCTCTGTTCCTGAAGCAAAATCGTCTCCTGAAGTCCCTTTGCCAACAAAAGTACCGCACAAATCACAATGGCGTACACCACTGCCACACAGAAAATATCATTAGTTAAGGTCGTTTTGTCCATTGTCATATAACAAATCACTCTGACACAGACAAGTAATGCCGCCACGGAAATCAAAATATTGACCGCATCCTTCCAAACCTTGGCACGGGGCATCACAAAACCGAACAAAATCAAGCAAAGCACCTGAACAATCAGTACCTCCGATACAAGCACCGTCTGCATACTTCCGATGATGTATAACAAATAGATATTTAAAAACATGCCGAAACGCAATTTCAACGCACACAAAATCAACATTCCGCCAAAGGTCCAGAACGGAAAGGTAAAGGACTGATCAAACAACAGCAAAAACGCCACCGAAATAAGATACGCCAATGGAATCAGCCATAACCGGAACCCTTCCGATGTCTTTGGTTCGAATACTGCCGCAAATACAACCGCTCCTACCGTAAGTATTCCCGCAAACACAAGATAAACCGGAGGTAAGGCTTGTCCTCCTACCTTTAAATACGGCACCAACACCGCACTTCCTACCATTAAAATCCCCATCAACAGGCAAAAAAGCACTGTTCGATTCGGATGATTTCCTCTAACATTCGTACCCATACTACTTCCGCGCAAAGAAGCGCTCCCCCTTCTTCTTCATTGCAGGTTTATTGGAATTGCCGGACTTTTTCTCAAGTAATACCGTTTTCTTCGTAAACTCGCCCGGCTTCTTTGTGTCCCCGGCATTTTTTACCGGCTCTCCGGATTTCTTTGCTGTCTGCTCGAAGGTTTTCTTTCCGGCCTCAATGTTCTCTTTTTTTACCATAGGCTTCTTGATGGTCTTCTGCTCATACTCGTCATATGCATGGACAATCTTCTGCACCAGAGGATGACGCACCACATCCTGAGAGGTCAACTCGCAAATACCGATATCGTCAATCTTATTTAACACACGCAAAGCCACATCAAGACCGGAGGTGGCACCGCTCGGCAAATCCTTCTGAGACAGGTCTCCGGTAATGATAACTTTGGAACCGAAACCGATACGGGTTAAAAACATCTTCATCTGGGCCGGCGTTGTGTTCTGTGCCTCATCCAGAATAATAAAGGCATTGTCTAAGGTTCTGCCTCGCATGTAAGCAAGAGGAGCCACTTCAATCAAGCCCTTTTCCATATTCTTCGTAAAGCTGTCCGCACCCATAATCTGATAAAGCGCATCGTAAAGAGGACGCAGATACGGGTCTACCTTACTCTGTAAATCTCCCGGCAAAAAGCCCAACTTTTCTCCCGCTTCAATGGCCGGACGGGTCAGAATAATACGGCTCACCTCGTCGTTTTTAAATGCAGTAATGCCCATGGCCATGGCAAGATAGGTCTTACCGGTACCGGCAGGCCCCACTCCGAATACAATCATCTTCTTGCGGATCATATCCACATATTGCTTCTGACCGAGGGTCTTCGGCTTAATCGGCTTGCCCTGGATGGTATGACAGATGGTATCTTTGTCAATCTCCGTCACTGCAGCCTCCTGCGCCTTCGGAAGCAGTGACAGCGCATAAGACACATTCTGTTCCGTAATGGCATTGCCACGTTCCGACAACAAACAAAGCTGGTCAATGACACGCTTTGCCTGCTCCGCCGCCTCTTCCGTACCTAAAATCTTTAACTTATCGTCACGAACAATCAGTGTCACACCCAGATTCTTTTCTATCAGCTTGGCATAGGCGTCAAACTGTCCGAAAATATTTCTGCTATGCTCCACCGGAAGGTTCATCATTGTCTCCACTATACTCATCTGCGTTTCCTAGCCTCCACTCATCTTCCTGTACCGCCACCTGCTCCCAGGCCTCTGCTAACAGGAGTAATTTTCCCTCTGTCCTTACCGTATCCTTCCCGACTATGGTTTTGGTATCCGCAGAAAGCACTGTAGTTCGGTTCCCGGAAAGATACGATACATAACGGTCCAGTGCCTGCTTTGCCAAGTCTTCCGCCTCTTCCTTTGTATAGTCCCGTACCTGAGGGATATACTCGGAAACCGTGCTTTTTTGCACACGGAACGGCAACGGAAAATGCTTATGCAGGGACAACACCGTATCCTCTGTTATTATAGCATAATTTGTATAAGAATGACTAGGCATATGCGAAAATATTTTTTTATTTCCGTAAGAAAATGTGTAACCTGTTTTTGTCTCTCCGGTGTAATTATGTTCCTCGGTCTTACGGGAAAAGCTGTGAGAATAGTTTTTCAGGGTTTTTAAGGTAATATCCGCATCCGCCGTCACCGCATACCGGTTCACTTCCACATCGTTATCTCCAATAACGGAAATAATTCCACTGACTAAAATATCTCCCTTCTTCACCACATCGCCCTCTTTCACAAGAGGCGTTCCCCGACGGCATACCAGGGATTCCACCATACCGTCTGCCGTTGCCACCAGATGGACCGGTGTATTGTACTCCTCCTGTAACATGGGCATATCCGTTTCCGCCACCTGCAAGAAAAGCTTGGTTCCCCGTAGCTCTGCCGACACCCAACCGATGTCGGGATAATCGATACGAAGTTTACGCTCAATCTCCGTGCAATCTATCTCGTCGCACCGCATGCCGCAAATAATCCCGGTTTCCCGTAAATAGGAAAGCATCTCCTCCTCCGTATGGACAAAACCGCCGGTTACGGAAATATCCCACACAAACCGGGACAACAGCCAGGTGAGCCAAAAACAATAAATACCGCCTGCAAAAAACGCAATGCGGTTTCGGTATTTTTTTACAAAAAAAGGAAGGCCAAGTCTCTTACGCACATAAGGAATGCAATGCGCCTTTTTTGCTGCACTGCGTACCCTGAAAAAGTCACGAAGTTTCATTTTTGCCACATACACCGTTCCTTTGTCGGTTATCCGTGTTCCGATCTCGTACAAAGGAATCTTTCTGCTGCGGCATACATTAAAAAAGCGTTCCGGCGAGGTCCCGCAAAGCTCCACAAACACCGTTCCGCCAAAAAAATCAAATAAGCGCTTCATTTGTCTTCCCCCTTACCCTTTGCTTTCCCGATAGACCACTCCGGTGATTGTCCCTACAATCCGAAGCTCTTCCGGCAGGAAATACTGAAGGCGAAGACAATTTCCCTCCACACAAAGCTCATACTTTTTTGTTTTTAAACGAATCCGACAATCGGTATATTCCGTCACGGAGGTAAAATTCCGCACAATCATACAATGTCTGCCGGCCAGATACACCATCATTTCTCCCGCCACATCCCCAGTCAACGATACCGCATCCGTTAACCGTTCAAAAAACGTAGCATAGTCTTTTTTCTCTTTCTTTTCCGCACGTTTTACCTGCAAATAAAGGTCTTTCTTTCCTTCGGACTTTCTGCGTTTTCGTACCTTGTACTTCGTCATGCCGCCTCCGCATCTTCTCCCTTACTTCCCAGTATATTCGCGGATAAACGTAAAATACCCCTTAATCCGAAGATTAAGGGGCTTTTTCGCACATTATTTATACTTGCGCTTACGAGCAGCTTCAGACTTCTTCTTACGTCTTACGCTCGGCTTCTCGTAATGCTCTCTCTTGCGAATCTCCTGCTGAATGCCAGCCTTTGCGCAGTTTCTCTTGAATCTGCGGAGAGCGCTGTCGAGGGATTCATTCTCTTTTACGATAACATTCGACATCTTCTCACCTAACCTCCCTCCAGTTGTGTATTGTGCCTATATACAACTGTTTGGGTATTTTATAATAGCACTACATAGATTATATCATAAAAATTCCATTCGTCAATAAGAAATTTAAAATTGTTGGAATTTTTTTGAAAATACTACTTAATCTGACCCTTCAATACCTCAGCCGCCTTTGCAATCGCGTCATCAATGCCTGCCGGATTCTTACCGCCTGCCTGTGCCATGTTCGGACGCCCGCCGCCGCCACCGCCGACACATGCCGCAACTTCCTTGATGAGGTTGCCTGCATGAGCGCCCTTTGCCATCGCACCGTCGGTTGCCATAGCGATAAGGTTTACCTTGCCGTCAAATGCGGAAGCCAGTAAGAGTACACCCTCACCCAGCTTATCCTTCAGGCTGTCGCCTAAGTTACGGATGCCGTTCATATCCATCTCCGGAACCTTTGCACAAAGCACCTTTACGCCGTTAATTTCCTGTACGTTGTTCATGACATCGCCAAGGGAAGCGTTTGCAATCTTTGCCTTAAGCTTCTCATTCTCGGAATGCGCTGCCTTAAGCTCCTCCTGCATTACTTCAATCTTCTTTAAGAGGGAAGCCGGCTCGGTCTTTAAGTCGGAGGCCAAGCGGTCTTAGGAAGACAAGCAA
>JAZUBD010000179.1:0-6607 GCA_045638305.1 Lachnospiraceae bacterium | reverse complement strand
CCTCTGGCATCCATGCGAATCCATTTCTTATACTCTTCCAAATAAACACCGTTTAATCCGTGATAAATTAACACCGGTGCTGTTTCGTCATCCAATATCAGCTTCTGATAACAAAATCCGCAGAAAAAAAAACAATATATTTTTAAAAGAAGCGGCAAACTACTCTGCCGCTTCTTCTATTAACTTCCGTATATCCTCTTCTGACCAAAGTTCATTCGGAAAGATTGAAATTTCTTCTTTATGTTTACGAATAATTCTAACCGGTTCCACCGTATTATCATAAACATGCAAAATATCACAAAGCTCCATTAATCGCTTAATATTGTTTAATGACCTATAATAGCGCTTAATTATTTTCTCTCTATCCACACCATGTCCACCCGAAGCAACTCTTGCTTCTACCCGTGCAACATTAACAAACGGGTCTATGGTCAAAACAAATACACATTTGATAAAGTATCCGGCCTCTTTTGCTTTTTCTAAAATATCTATCTTATACCTTGATGATAATACCGTTTCAAATGTAAAATCCTCCGTTTTATCGATCGAAGCATATCGTTTCTCATCAACCAGTCTTGCTGCATCTTCGTTACTCATTCCCGTAGCAGCAACAACCTCATCCGCATTTGTATACATACCGACAATTTCAAAATACTGCGTAATCGTACTCTTCCCCGAACCGTTCGGTCCTGCTAAAACAAGCACCAACGGCTTTTTAGTTGACATATCTTCTCTCCCCATTCGCATACTCTACATACGCCCTTTTTGCATCAAAATCATACTTTGCGATCGGTTTATTACAAACTTTAGCCTTGGTCAAGGCAGCTTTAACCGCTTGCGTTGCCCTAACATCCATTTCTGCATCGCGCGCAGTAATAGAACACCCTTGATTCGAAGCATGAACCACTTTCACCGAAAGTTTTTTTTCTGTTCCTTGTTTCAATGCACTCACATTACCAGCCTCCCTTGCTATAACCTCAACATCTACTCAAATCATAGCATTTATAGAATACTTTTTCAAGTAAAATGTTTTCTCATATTATGATACTTCGATACCACATCCTCAAACCCAACCGACTTGTACAACTGATATCCGTCTTCCGTCGCCTTAAGTTCAATTACACTCAGTTCGTTTGCCTTGGCATCTTCCAATAATGCATTCATCAGTTGCTTGGCATAGCCCCTCTTTCGATATTCCGGTTTGGTATAAACATTCAGGACCGTACCTGTTTTCCCGGTAATAAAAACAGGACTCATAGGCTTCTCCACAACCAAAAGAAAAGCACATGCAAGAATCTCTTTTTCCTCTCCGGCAATATACACAAACAAATCCCGATTCAGATGTTTTCTGAAATACTGCGGGAGTGCTCCTTTCAGACTCTGCAGATCAGATGCCGATATTTCGCCCAAATCCTCCTGCAAATAAGCAAGCCGAAGTCCTACTAACTCCTCTATATCTTTATCAGATGCTTTATCAATTCTCATGTCTCTTTTACTCCTTCCACTATTACAAGTTCTCATCGTCTTGTCCATGTCTGACAAAAATCAGTTTCATTTCAAGCCTCTACTTCTCTCCGCCGACCACTCCGCTCCGCGGAATCTCCGCCACACCGTCCTTACCTCCGGTACGAAGGTCAAAATTACAAACAAAATACTCGCCTTCATAAACACACACATCACAGCGGTTGCCCTTTAACACCGCATTCGGATGATATTTCATTTCCTGCGTTTCTATCGTCTTGTATCTGTTGTCTTCCAAATACTCCACCTCAAGCACATAGGTCAAGCAAATTGCCGGAGCTCCGCCTCCTTTTGCCGGTGGAACCACGCCCGCCACATTCATCTTATAGCCCAGTATTGTTCCATGGTAGCGCTTCCCGCGATTTTCCGCCGTCTTTCTTGCGTCCCGCAAACGCTTACAAGAAGAAAAATCACTCTTTGACGGATACGCAAACAGGATTCCGATGCCTGCAAAAATCAACGCAAGAATCAAATAAAATACGCCTCCAAACTTAAACGCTTTCGAAAAATCCGCCGCAGATTTTATAAACAAGAAAAATCCGATAACCGGAAACACTGCCGGAATTGCCACCGCTTTCCACGGATAATATTCCTTTACAGGCCGATATTCTTTGATGATACGTGGTTTCGCATTTTTCTGATTTTGCTCCTCTACAAGTGTAAAAAATTGGCTTGGTGGTAACATATGATTTCCTCCTTAGTGTTCAGATAGTTTCTCCCTAATATATGCAACCTGCCGGTTCAGCATCTCCACATCCACAACGCCCTCGCTGTTAAAAGCTGTTGCTTCCAGAGCATAATCCCCCTCGTAGGCGATTTCCCGAATAAAGGAGAAGAACAGTTCAAAATCCAACTTTCCCGCTCCGATTGGCAGGGTTCGGAGGTTCGCCCAATCCATATACCCACCGTTATAATCATTCACATGGTAGTGACAGATGCAACCGTCCTTCCAAAGCCACTCGTACTCCTTCTCGTATAACTGCTCCAATTCCTCATGGAATGCCGCCATCTTCGTATCAAACACAAAGCGGATGCCCGGGTACGCCTCACGAAGCTCACACAAATGCTTCATCGGATTTTCCACGTTGCATACCACATTTTCAATACCCAGCACTAGACCGTAGGAGTCTGCAATCGCCTTCAGACACGGATATGCTCCGAGATTACTCTGAAAATTCGAATCCGAGACATGACCGCTCCACAAATGCAACACCAGCTTTTCCGCACCGATTGCCTTCGCCAAATCACAGTTAATCTCAAACCGCCGGAACGCCTCCGCAAGGTCCTCTTCACTCCCCTTACTTATGTACTCACCGATACTCTTTTCACAGTGAAATACCGGAATATACAGTTTTAACTCCTTCAAAAAAGCCTGTATTTCTTCCACTTTTTCATACCAAGAGGAATACATCATAAACTCAAATCCGTCACAGGTCAGTTGCTTGCTGAGCGGCTCCAACAATCTAAAATCTCTTCCGTTCGGAATTCCGATAAGTGCTCCCGTGGAGCATAGAATCTTTTTCATCATTCTTTCCTTTCAAGGTAAATCCGTTTTTTTCTTCCTTCGATTTCTATTCCGTATACAAATTTGTTGTTCTCCAATACATAAAATGTACCGGAAACGCTTAGCTTCTCTACCTGCTCTGTATCTACATTGCGAAGCGTAACGATGTGGTTAGGTCTCCCCGAGCCCAATACGGTTTTTGTTTCAAGAACCTCGAATTCCTTTATTACATAACGGTTTTCCGTAATTCTTTTCAAATCACGAAACAGTCGAAATGCTACCCACAAAAAAACTACCGCTACCGGCAAGAAGACCACCGCCGCAATTCCGCACACCTTCGGATCCAAATATAAACCGGCGCAGAGAAGTCCTACAATCAAAATGCCGGGAATCAATGCATGCGGAATTTCCCATTTGATTTCTCTTTTTACTTTTTTCTCTTCTTCCTTGCTTAACCACCGTTTTCCCATCACAACCTCCATCATAACATTCCTCGATTTCGCTTCGCATCAAACTATATACTGCTCAAAATCCTCCGGATACTCCTCCTCAATCAGTACATACTTCAATCCGTGTTTCTCGCACTCCCGAAGCACCTCCGCATTGCCCTGCAGCACCGTTTCCATGGTACAATCGGAATCATCCAACCGTTCCTCAATTACACTTGCAAACCGCTTAATATCCGCAAAATGCGCCCGGATATACGTCTCACTCATCACCAGACACACATACCGAATTTCCTTCAAATACTCCGGTTCAAAATCCTTCTCCCAATCGTACGGAATATAGCAGCCCTCCACAATCATATTTTGTTTATTTTCAATGGCCGTCTTAATCATCTCCCGCACAATCGGCCAGAGATAATCGGTCAGTTCCTCGTCATCCATCGGAGTCAGCGTTGTCTGCCCACTGCGAATCAGTCCCATTTTAATGTGATCAATGGACACATATGGATAATGATACTTTTCCAATAACTTCTGTGCCAACGCAGTCTTTCCCGTATGGGATGCACCCGCAATCAGTATAATCATCTATATTCCTCCTCAACCTCCGAAAAAGGTCTCTTAACTTCTGTTCTTCCCCTGCAAATACTCCCCAAAAAACTCCAAGTGCAAGTCAGCCATTCTCCGGTGCATTTCACATCCGTCCATCTTTCCCACAACCATCTTTGCCTTTGCCGAATCCGGATCATACATAAACTTCATATCCGTAAATCCTCCATGGGTCATCCCTTCAAAGGTTTCAAACCGCACCGGTGCCACTGTATTCAGGAGAGGTTTTAATTCAAAATTACGGTTCATTTTGCAACCGATTTGCAGAAACGGCTTTTTCATCACCATTCCCATATAATCACCGAATACTCCTCCGTCAATATTCGCCCCACAGGTAACTTCCTCGGTATACTGGCAAAGCCAGTACGCCACCGCACCGCCAAAGGAATGTCCCGTAGCGCCGATTCCTTTTGAAAAATCAATCCGGTCCCCATAAGACGTTTTCAACTTTTCAATCACACAAAGGCTGTCCTTTCCCCACTCCGGCAAACGACCGAGCATAAATCCCATATACTTCTTTTGTAATTCATCAAAGTAGGCATAAACCTCCGATTGTTCCGCATCCATCCGTACCAGCTTCATCTGGGCAAAGAAAGATTTCATTCCTCCGCTCTGTATTTTAATTTCCTTATCATACAAGGCAACCGTTCCATCCTCAAACTCACAAATCGACGCTTCATAAGCGTGTCCGATGGATGCCACCACATATCCGTTGGAAGCCATTTCACAACAAAGCAAAGTATTCCCTTCCACGCAGCCGCTTCCGTACCCATGATTGTAAATCACAAGCGGGAACTTTCCTTCTGCCTGCGGCACCTCTACATAACACTCCGGCCGCACCAACCCCTCCGGCATCTCCTTCACCATACACGCCTTCTGCAACACTCGCACACGTTCTTCCGACATCTCCATCCGTGCTTTGCCCTCTGTCTCCTCTTTGCTTACCGGATAAAACAAACGTACCTCCAGTCTGCGTGGACCACACTTCGGACCCAAAACCTCTTCTCTGGAATCGTCTGTTACAGCGAATCGTTCCGTACCGACAGCGTAGCTACCGGTGATGTAGTTTGGTAATGTGATACTCATTTTTCTACTCCTTTTCCAATAATCTCTGATACGAACAATCCATAGCAAATGCCCCGAGCGGTGCCGTCAATACAATTGCCACCACTGCCACCGTAAGTACCGTCTCACCGCATGCAAATCCCATAGCAAGCGGAATCCCACCGATAGCCGCCTGTACCGTTGCCTTCGGGGTATACGCAAGCATCGTAAAAAAACGTTCTTTTTTATTTAATCTCGTCTTCAAAAGACATACAAAAACGCCCAACATCCGGAATACAATCGCACCTAAAATCATCATCAATGCAGGAATACCTACTTTACCGAGATACCCGATATTCACCGTTGCCCCCACAAGAACGAATAAGAACACCT
This sequence comes from Lachnospiraceae bacterium, assembly GCA_045638305.1. GTDB lineage: Bacteria > Bacillota > Clostridia > Lachnospirales > Lachnospiraceae > SIG307. The sequence goes on along the minus strand of JAZUBD010000179.1, from coordinate 1,093 downwards.
CAGCTGCCACCCAGAGTTTTCCGTATTTCACCGACAATCGTTTTGCCACAGCACCTCTGTATTTCTGCAACCCTATGCCCACAAACATAACCGCAATCAATGCCGAGAAGGTAAACGTTGTCGTTAATGCATCTTCCGCCGCTTCGAGGAAAAAGGAGACACAAAGCACAAGTAACACCTTTACCGTATCCCGCATATGTACTTTTTCAAACAGCTTAGAAAGCAGAAAACCACAAACAATACCGATGAAAATTCCCAATCCGATGGACACAGGAATATTTACAAAACGCAATACCGAAACGCCCTCTCCCTGCATTATTCCCGTAAACGTGCTGAACAGCACAATTACATACACATCGTCCACCGATGCCCCCGCTAAAATCAATTGCGGTATCGCTTTCTTCATGCCATAACCCTCTTCGGTCAGTTTCACCATCCGCGGCACTACCACTGCCGGAGAAACCGCCGCCAGAACCGCTCCTAAAACAGCCGCTTCCATCAGGGACACTCCAAGAAACTTTGGTGCCAAAAGCAGACATCCCAAAAGTTCAAAGGTCGCCGGTACAAAACACATCAAAGCCGCCGGACGTCCGATTTTCTTTAATCCCGACAAATCCAGTCCCAGACCTGCCCTTGTCAAAATAATAATCAACGCAATATTTCTAAGTTCCGCAGAATTCTCCAAGATACTTCCCTCTAACCAATCAAGCACATACGGTCCCAAAAGAATTCCCGTAAAAAGCATACCGATCAATGCCGGAAGTTTTAGTTTCCGACAAAATGCGGCAAGTAACATTCCAATCGATAAAATAAGTGCAATACTAAGTAACATTGTGATTTTGTGCTTTTGATAAAGCACCCTCGCAAACTTCCGTCTGCAAGGGTGCCTGAATCTTCTCTAAATCATATTCTATCTTTTACTGTACTTCCTTCTCCAAAAGCTCAATCGCCTTCTCGATTCTTCTAAGGCTCTCGTCCTTACCGAGAATCGCCATAATCTCGTAAGCACCGCCCGGGGTCATCTGCTTACCGGAAACTGCGGTACGAACCGGCCATAAGCCCTGTCCGTTCTTGATTTCCTTCTCCTGCACAT
>JAZUBD010000178.1:0-1403 GCA_045638305.1 Lachnospiraceae bacterium | reverse complement strand
CAGCAAGGAAGCCTTCGCCACCCCGCAATTTCTTTCTTCGCAAGTATAGTGTCACCCGAATTTTATAAACTATTCACCAAAACACAAAAAGAAAAAGCGGATCTGCCGGACAAATTTCCGGACCTGCTCCGCTTTGCTTTCTTCCTTCTGTTTTCTAATTTCTCGCTTCCAGCCTCCGCCTACTGCTTATCCAATCCGGCACGTCGTCTTTCCTGCTCCTCTTTGGAAAAAACGCAGCCGCAATAATCCTGGCGATACAAGCCGTACTGCGCAGACAACTCCGTGGACCGCTTATATCCATTTTTCTTTTTAAAATCGGAATACAAATACGCCACACCGTATTCCTCTGCCAAACGTCCTCCGATGGAATTTAACCGTTCCGCATCCTTTAACGGACTGATGGAAAGAGTAGTGGTAAAGTAATCGAATCCACCTTCTTTTGCGGTTTTCGCAGCCTCCCGAAGACGCATTTCAAAGCAAACCGTACAACGGTCTCCTCCCTCCGGACAGTCTTCCAGGCCTTTTACCGCGCCGTAAAACTCCTCCGGGTGATAGTCTCCTGCCAGAAACGACACCGGATACTTTGTCGGCAGCTCGCCAATCAAACGCGCCTGCTCCGCCACCCGGGCCTCGTACTCCTTTGCGGGAAAAATATTCGGATTGTAGTATAACACCGTAATCATAAAAAAATTCGAAAGATACTCCAGTACATAACTACTGCAAGGCGCGCAACAGCTATGAAGCAGAAGGGACGGAACTTTGCCTGCTTCCTGCTCTTTCGCAATGGTTTCTTCCAGCTTTTTCTGATAATTGATTTTCTGTATTTGCACGAAAACCACCGCCTTCCATACCGCACAAAAAAATCTTCCACCCTTATTTCACCGGACCGTTCGATTGCCGACTTTCTACTTGCCGAGATACTCCTTCAGTACTTCAACCACCCGGTCCATCTGAGCATCCGTACCGATGGTAATTCTTAAATAGTTATCGATACGCGGCGTTTTAAAATAACGCACAAAAATGTGCTTATCCCGTAGCATCGTAAACAATTCCACTGCCGGAACACTCTCATGAGTCGCAAACAAAAAGTTGGTCTTGGAATCCGGGAAAGAAAAACCAAGTGCGGAAAGTTCCTTCTTCATACGCTCTCTCGTCGCAACTACCTTTGCCGTACATTCCTTAAAATAGGCCACATCCTTTAATGCCTCCGCACCGCACACAATGGACGGATAGTTCATGGTATAGGAGTTATAGGAGTTACGTACCGCATAAATAGCGGAAATCACGCGCTCGCTGCCGAAGGCATAACCGATACGCATACCCGCCATGGAACGGGACTTAGAAAAGGTCTGTACCACCAACAGATTCTCGTACTTATCAAGGAGAGGGAACGCCGACTCTCC
>JAZUBD010000177.1:0-2739 GCA_045638305.1 Lachnospiraceae bacterium | reverse complement strand
TGGTAGTATCCGGAGGTCATACCCAGTTAGTGCGTGTGGCGGACTATGGTGAGTATGAGATTTTGGGCCGGACCCATGACGATGCGGCGGGAGAGGCTTTTGATAAGGTGGCACGTGCCATCGGTCTCGGGTATCCGGGCGGTCCGAAGATTGATAAGTTATCCAAGGAAGGTAATTCAAAGGCAATCGCTTTTCCGAAGGGACAGATTGCGGATTCTCCGTATGATTTCAGCTTCAGTGGTGTGAAGTCTGCGGTATTGAATTATTTGAATCAGTCGGCTATGCAGGGGATTGAGATTAACCCTGCGGATGTGGTGGCATCCTTCCAGCAGTCGGTGGTAGAAGTATTGGTGGAAAAGACTATGGCGGCGGTGAAGGCGAACGGTATGAAGAAGCTGGCTCTGGCAGGTGGTGTGGCATCCAATTCCGCTATTCGTGCGGGTATGGAAGAGGCTTGTAAAAAGGCCGGTATCGACCTGTACCGACCATCCCCGGTTCTTTGTACCGATAATGCGGCTATGATCGGTGCGGCGGCGTATTACGAATATCAGAAGGGTGTACGGCACGGATTGGATTTGAATGCGGTACCGAATTTGCAGCTCGGTGAGCGATAAGGAGGAGTATGGCAGCAGCGGGGATTGTATTGGCAGGAGGAAAAGGAAGCAGGATGCAAAGCGACGTTCCGAAGCAGTATATGGAGCTTCTCGGAAAGCCGCTTCTGTATTATGCCTTGAAAGCCTTTGAGGATAGCGATGTAGAATGCGTGGTGCTGGTGACGGCAGAGGGCGACGAAGAGTACTGTAAAAAGGAACTGGTGGAACGGTTTGGCTTTACGAAGATTGTGGGAATCGTTGCCGGCGGTACGGAGCGGTATGATTCTGTGTGGAACGGATTGAAGTGTCTGAAGGAGCAGGAGCCGGACTATGTGCTGATTCATGACGGTGCCCGTCCGCTTGTAACGGCGGATCTGATTAACCGGATGATTACGGAAACGGAACAGTACGGTGCTTGTGTGGCCGGTATGCCGGTAAAGGATACCATACAGATGACGGATGAGCGGGGGACCATTACCCTAACGCCGAAGCGGGATAGTCTGTGGACGGCCCAGACGCCTCAGAGTTTTGAGTTTTCCCTTGCATATAATGCATATGAACAACTGATGCAGGAGCCGGAAATCAATGTAACGGACGATGCTATGGTGGTGGGATTGTATCATGATATTCCGATTCAGATGGTACGAGGGAGTTATACAAACATGAAAGTAACCACACCGGAGGATATGGTGTTGGCAGAGGCGTTTTTGAGAAAACGCAGTTGACGGAGCGTGTGTTATACAGCAGACAAGAGTGCCGGAAGTTCGGCAGAAAGGATTCTTATGGGACAGAAAAAGGTATTGGACTGGCAGTATTATTCGGAGAAGGCAGTTGCTTCTGTGGCGGAAGGTTGTGTTCTGCTTCGTAATGAAGACAGGGTACTTCCGTTTCGGCAGGGCGAAAAGGTAGCGGTATTCGGCAGAATCCAGTTGGATTACTATAAGAGCGGAACCGGCTCCGGCGGTATGGTAAATGTATCTCATGTGGTGGGGATTACAGAAGGCCTCATGAAGAGTGGTGCCGTAGAGGTAAACCGTGAGTTATTAAAGGTATATGAAGACTGGTGCATGGAGCATCCCTTTGATTTGGGAAGCGGATGGGGCGCGGAACCTTGGAGCCAGAAGGAAATGGAGCTTTCCGATGAAATTTGTGAAAAGACGGCAACCCAGTCGGAGGTGGCTCTTGTGATTATCGGACGTACCGCAGGCGAGGACCAGGACAATCGTGCGGAAAAGGGTGCGTATTTCTTGAGTGACGGTGAAGAGGCAATGCTTGCAACGGTAAGAAAGCATTTCAAGAAAATGGTAGTGCTTCTCAATGTGGGCGGTTTGATTGATATGAGTTTTGTAACGACCTACGAGCCGGAGGCAGTGTTATACGGCTGGCAGGGCGGTATGCTGGGCGGAACCGGTACGGCACAGGTGCTCACCGGTCAGGTAAGCCCGTCCGGTAAGTTGCCGGATACCATTGCTTATACCATTGAGGATTATCCGTCTCATCCGTATTTCGGAAGCAGAGAGCGGAATTTTTATACCGAAGACATTTATGTGGGCTATCGTTATTTTGAGACCTTCGCAAAGGATAAGGTAATGTATCCGTTTGGTTTCGGTTTGTCTTATACTACCTTTGCCATGGAGACCAATGCGGTTTCTGCAACAAAGAAGGGTGTGACCTTAGAAGTGGCGGTAACCAATACCGGCGACGTAGCAGGCAAGGAAGTGGTACAGGTATACTGTGAGGCACCGCAGGGATTTCTGGGTAAGCCGGCAAGAGTGCTTTGCGGCTATGAAAAGACGAAGGAATTGGCACCAAAGGAGACGCAGGTGCTGACTGTGGTTGTAAAGACGGAGGATTTTGCTTCCTTTGATGATTTCGGCAAGACCGGATATAAGTCCTGCTTTGTATTGGAAGCGGGCGAATATAATTTCTATGTGGGTGCGGATGTACGCAGTGCGAAAAAAGCGGCATCCACCAACGTACCGGAGACCTATGTGGTATCCGAACATGAGCAGATTTTGGCACCGGAACGTTCCTATCCGCGTATGATTCCGGAAAAGACCGGTGACGGTTATATTGTAAAGTTTGAAGAGGTGCCGACAGTAGAGCCACAGGATGAGGCTCGCAGATTGTCCCGTATGCCGAAGGA
>JAZUBD010000176.1:0-1786 GCA_045638305.1 Lachnospiraceae bacterium | reverse complement strand
ACAAAGCCCAGCATGGTGCACATATTCGGATGAATCATACCGGAACCTTTGCACATACCGCCGATGGTAACCTTCGTACCGCCAAGCTCTACTTCTACCGCTACTTCCTTTTCCTTCGTATCGGTGGTCATAATCGCCTTTGCTGCCATATGACCGGCCTCACGACCTTCCTTAAGGTTCGGCACCATTGTCTCTACGCCGGCACAAATCTTATCCATCGGAAGCTGCATACCGATAACACCGGTGGATGCAACCAACACATTATCTGCGGAAACCTTAAGAAGCTTCTCTACCGCATCACCGGTTTCCTTACAATAACGCATACCCTCTTCACCGGTACATGCATTTGCGATACCTGCGTTAATAACTACCGCATGCACATCACCGCCTCCGGTCACTACCTTTTTATCCCACTTTACCGGAGCTGCCTTTACCACATTGGTGGTGAAGGTCGCCGCACTGCGACACGGCAGACTGCTGTACAGCATTGCCATATCGTTACGTCCCGTCTTGTACTTAATTCCTGCTGCCGTATATGCCGCAGCAAATCCCTTTGCGCTTGTTACGCCGCCGTCGATTACCTTCATAAAAACCATCCTTTCTATTCAATAAATCTTGTAATATTCTCTTCATTTAAAGTAAAATCATAATAATTCAAATCCTCACGGAAGGTCCAACCCACCTTGCGCCAGAACTTATTGCCGCCCCGATTGCTCTTAAAAGCAATTAGCGATACCTTATTAATTCCTTCTTCCTGCAGCTTCTGCATGGCAAAGGCCGCCATCTTCTTTCCGATACCGTGCTTTCTGTGGGTAATCTTTACACATACATGATAGAAGCACCCCCGTCGGCCGTCGTGCCCGCACAAAATCGCACCGATAATCTCTCCGTTATCTACCGCAACCACACTGGTGGTCGGATTTCTCTTTAAAAACTTTTCAACACCCTCTCTGGAATCATCCATACTGCGGATGCCGAATCCCTTTATCCCACACCACAAACGGTATACCTGGTCATAATCCTCCGGTACCATAACGCGAAGTATGATATCGTTTCCGTTTTCCTTCTGCTCCATCTCATTCACCTAAGCCAAAGGCCCCGCCTGTGCTTCCTTTCCTTGATTTTCATAATTATACATCACTTCTGTATATTATGCAATACCTATTTTATATTTTTTCACCGGTCTTTAAATCAATCCCGTTTTCGTACAACTGCTTATAGATGGCCGCCACCGGAAGTCCTACGATATTGAAGTAGTCGCCCTTGATTCCTTTAATATGTACCGCAAAGATTCCCTGCACCGCATAGCTGCCGGCTTTATCCTCACCTTCCCTTGTCTCCAGGTATTCTTCCACCTGACGGTCTGTCATGGCATCCACCGATACCTCCGAACATTCCGCAAAGGAAATCGTGCGACTTTCTCCCGTCTCCTCCTTTATAATAAGGGACACTCCGGTATACACCTGATGTACATCATCCGCCAGCATGGAAATCATGCGCTTTGCATCCGCCCTGTCCTTCGGCTTTCCGAGTATACTTCCGTTATAGGCAACTACCGTATCCGCACCGATTACAAGTACCGGTCCCGCGAGGTCCTTTGCCACAACCTCAGCTTTTCGTTTGGAAAGCTCCTTTACCAGCTCCGCCGGTTCCGTTACCGTCGTGCTTTCATCGCAATCACTGACAATCACATCATAATTTGCCCCGATTCCCGCAAGAATCTCTTTTCTTCTCGGCGATCCCGACGCCAGTACAATACGATACTTCATAGAATAACTCCTTTCGG
>JAZUBD010000175.1:0-1668 GCA_045638305.1 Lachnospiraceae bacterium | reverse complement strand
TTGGCCCCCGACTTCCATACGAGCGGAGGCGGCACTTAAGTGGAGCTCCTTTTTGGCACGGGTGATACCTACGTAGCAAAGCCGACGTTCCTCTTCAATCTCCTCCGTCGGATTGTCGGCGTTGATGGAAGCGTAACTCGGGAAGAGTCCATCCTCCATACCGCATAAGTACACGTACGGGAACTCCAGTCCCTTTGCGGCATGCAGTGTCATAAGGACCGCTACATCCGTGGATTCGTCTAAGGTATCAATGTCTGCTACGAGAGCTACTTCCTCGAGGAAACCGCTTAAGGTCGGTTCGTCGGCGGTTTCCTCGTAGAGCACGGCCTTGTTAATGAGTTCGTCTACGTTTGCCAGACGTTCTGCGGCTTCTTCTTCATCGGCGGCGGAGGATTTGATTTCCTCGGTAAGCCCCGTACCTTCCATGATTTCCTCGATTAAGTCCTTTAAGGTGTAGTTTTGACCAATCGGCTTGCTCCGCAGGGCTTCGATAAAGGCCACAAAGGAGGTAAGCTTTCCGCAGGCACGAGCCACGGACGGGATAAACTCCGCGTGACGCAGGGCCTCGTAGAAGGTCATGCCGTTTGTCTCTGCGTAGTCATCGATACGGTCCACGGTGGTGAGGCCGATGCCGCGCTTCGGTACATTGATGATACGTTTTACTGCCAGATTATCCAATGCGTTATCAATGGTCTTTAAGTAAGCCAGAAGGTCCTTAATTTCCTTACGCTGGTAGAAGTTGATGCTTCCGATGACGCGGTACGGAATGTTTCTGGCGATGAGTTTTTCTTCGAAGACACGGGACTGGGCGTTGGTGCGGTATAAAATCGCAAAGTCCTTGTAGGCAGCGCCCTTTTCGTCGGCGTAGTCCCGGATACTCTGGGCCACACCCTCAGCTTCGGCATAGTCTGTCGGATACTGGGTAAAGAACACCGGAGAACCCTCCTCGTTCTCGGTCCAAAGGGACTTGTCTTTTCTGCCGATGTTATGATGAATCACCTCGTTTGCCGCAGACAAAATGTTGCCGGTGGAGCGGTAGTTCTGCTCCAGACGGATGACGTGGGCATTCGGGTAAATCTTTTCAAAGTTCAATATGTTCTGAATGTTGGCGCCGCGGAATTTGTAGATGGACTGGTCGTCGTCACCTACCACGCAAAGGTTCTGTTCCGGTTCCCCTTCCTCGTTGGTATAGTTTGCCAGAAGGGAGATGAGGCGGAACTGTGCGGTGTTAGTATCCTGGTACTCGTCCACCATGATGTAACGGAAGCGGCGGCGGTAGTAGTCAAGAACCTCCGGGTTTGTCTGGAACAGCTCCACGGTTTTCATAATCAAATCGTCAAAGTCTAAGGCGTTGCTGGCCTTTAAACGCTTCTGATACTCGGTATAAACCCGGGAAAAGTTCTTTTTGGAAAAGTCCATGTTGGCCCGCATGGCGTATTCCTCCGGAGAAATCAGCTCATCCTTTGCGGAGGAAATGGCGGACAAAAAGGTCCTCTCCTTTACGTTCTTCGTATCGATGTTTAAGGATTTACAAATATCCCGCACCAGCGTCTTCTGGTCGTCGGAATCATAAATGGTAAAGTTCCGGCTGTAGCCTAAGGATTCGATAAAACGACGCAAAATCCGCACGCAGGTGGAGTGGAAGGTGCTGACCCAGATGTTTTCCGC
>JAZUBD010000174.1:0-2581 GCA_045638305.1 Lachnospiraceae bacterium | reverse complement strand
CACCGGAATATTTGGTCGTCGTCTGGGTATCAAAAGTCCAGTACGGCAAATATACGCCCTTAAAGTCCTTCGGTTTCGCGGTTTCTTTTGCTTCCTTCGGACAGAACCAGCGCTTCTTAATCCAATCCTTAAACTTCTCCGCAGCCTGCTTTGCGTCTAACTTAAATACGCAAACGCCGCCCGGTGCCAAGGTATTTTCCGCCTGGGCCTCCATAACCTGATTGGAGCCGCAATACGGACACTCTCCTGCGATTTCCAACGCATCGTATACCATCTCGCCACCGCAGGCCTTACAAAGTACCGTCTTTTTCTCTACGCCCCAGTCACAATTGCCGGTCTGTTCCGCCGTTTCAAAGTCCTGTTCCTCCGCAGCGGTTTCCTCTTCATTCTCCGGCAAAATCTCTTCCAGATAATCACAATACGGACAATGAAGTTTCCCTTCTCTCGGGTCAAAATCCATCACGCCACCACACTGCGGACATTTCCGGTCGGTTTCCTTTTTCGTATCTACAATTACAGGCTCTATGTATTCCTGTGTTCCCTGCTCTGCCATTCTTTTGTCTCCCTCTGTAATTTATACTTCTGTACTCTTCCAAATACCGACAAGCGGCACAGATGCAAACGCACCTGTACCGCCTGAAATCATCTCGTATTACTGAATGTCACTATCCGTGAACGGGTCACCGCACTCCGGACAGAACTTCGGCGGGTTCTTCGGATCTTCCGGCTCCCAACCGCACTTATCGCAACGGTATAACGGAGCTCCTGCCGGCTTCTTAGCGCCGCACTCGGAACAGAACTTACCCTTATTTACCGCACCGCAGGTACAAGTCCAAACGCCTTCCATCGGCTTCGGAGTTCCGCACTCGGTACAGAACTTACCGGTACAAACCGCACCACAGGTACAGGTCCAGCTATCTGCTGGCGGAGTCTGAGGCGCCGGAGCAGCCTGAGGAGTTTGAACTGCTACACCTACCATACCGTTATTCGGCATCGCACCATTCTGCATTCCGTTGTTCTGCATCATATTATTTTGCATAGTACCGTTCTGCATGCCGCCCATCATTGCCATCGGATTCATACCCATCTGGTTCATGGCATTGGTCATCATACCAAGACCATAGATTCCGTTAAATGAACCGTTTTCATTACTTGCAGCATCTCCCATTGCACCAATCATATCCTTCATCAGGTCTCTCTGATTCATGCTCTGGTCGCTGGAATACAACTTATCAGTCTCGTACTGGTCAAGCCACTCCTGGTCTTCCGGAGGCAGGGTCATAGACTGCACGTTAATGGTTCCGAACTCAAAGCCGCGCTTCTCGTACCATTCTTCTTGTAATGCCGCCTTAATTTCATTTCCCATCTCAAGACTGGCATTGATTAAGTCTCCGTAATGATAGCCTTTTTTTGCAAGGTTACCGAACGCCGGCTGCAATGCGGTTACCATACTGGAACGCAGGAAACTGAAAATCTCGGATTTCTCATAAGAATCGGAAACATTAGCTGCCACAACCTTATAGAAGGCAATCGGATTCTTAATACAGAAAGAGAACTCACCGTTACAACGAATACGCAACGTCTTCGGTACAGCAGAGGTTGCATCCGGATAAAAACGATACTGAATCGGTTGCTGGGTTCCGAACTTGTTATTGTAAATTTCACGGATGTTTACAAAGTACACTCTCTGATCCTTTGCTACATCTCCGCCGGTAGTTACACGTCTGTAAAACGTCTCCCAGTACTTCTTTATATTCTCGCCAAGGCTACCGTAAAAGATACTCGGCTCGGTAGAACTGTCGTAAATGTATTCACCTGCTTCGGCACATACCTCTGCAATCCGTCCCTGGTCGATGATTAACATACACTGACCTTCGTTTACGGCAATAATGGAACCATTGGAAATGATGTTATCCGTGCCCTTCTTATTGGAGGACTTGCCGGAAATCTTCTTCTCGCCCTTTACCATTAAGGTATCGTCGTCCATACGCTCACAGTAGAAGTACTCGCGCCAGGTATCTGCAAATACATCCTGAAACGCACCTTTTGCTGCATTAATTAATCCCATACTAACTCCTTCCTCCCGTCATGCGGGGTTCCCTTTTCTTTTGCGTTATAGCGCCCATCTATACAACGTACTATTCGTACATCGGATACTTCTTCGTAATCGCCTCAACGATTGCTCTTGCCTCGTCGGTAGCTTCCTTCTTATCAACGGTGAGCGCAATTGCCTTTGCTACCTGTGCCATATCATCAGCATTTAAGCCACGGGTGGTAGCTGCCGCCGTACCGAGACGGATACCGCTGGTAACGAACGGAGATGCCGGATCGTTCGGAATGGAGTTCTTGTTACAGGTAATGTTCACCGCATCAAGAAGCTTCTCTGCTTCCTTACCGGTTACGTTCTTGCTCTGAAGGTCAACTAACATTAAGTGGTTATCGGTACCGCCGGATACAAGGTTAAAGCCCTCAGCCAGTAAGCCCTTAGCCAAAGCCTGTGCATTGGTAACGATGTTCTGTGCATATACCTTAAACTCCGGAGACAACGCTTCCTTGAAGCAAACAGCCTTTGCAGCGATAA
>JAZUBD010000173.1:0-2066 GCA_045638305.1 Lachnospiraceae bacterium | reverse complement strand
GCGGTGCCGACTACTACGAGTCTTTGGTAAAAAGTAACACCGGCTCCGGCAAATCCATGGAAGAACTGGAACAGATGCTGCAAAAGGCACTGACGGAAAACATGAGCACCATGGCTGTATTATATCAGTCGAAGGCCTTACAGGAGGAACTGAAGGTATATCAAAAGCAAGGGCTTTCCATGCAATCCGCTTCCTCCGATATCTCCGCCGAAACTGCCGGTTCTACCGCTTCCGGCGTCGGGAACACTACGCATTCCGCATCCGCAACAGAGCACTCTTCCGGAATTCTTACCCGGCTGCAAACCCGGATATGCACCGACTTTCCGACTCCTGCGGATGCCTCCTTCCGGGTAGAATCCGTGCACCCGTCTCTGGAAGACTTTATCAGTCCTGCCTTTTATTTGGTGCCGCCCTTTGATTGCTATACGGATAATGTTATTTATATCAACGGTGCGAAATGCTCTACGGGAAGCCTGTATTCTACCCTGGCCCATGAGGGCTATCCGGGACACCTGTACCAGAATACTTACTTTGCCGCCACCGCACCCCATCCGGTCCGGATGCTTTTAAACTTTACCGGTTACGACGAAGGCTGGGGTACCTATGCGGAACTGTATTCCTATAAGTACACCGACTGTTCGGAAGGGCTGCGACAGTTCTTAATTTCGGAGCAGATTGCGGGGCTTTGTCTTTACAGTCTCTCGGACCTTAAGATTCACTATCACGGGGCGGACTTTTCCACCGTTTCCGCCTTTTTACAGGAATACGGCTTCTCTCCGGAGGCAGCGGAAGAAATCTTTTACACCCAGCTGGCGGAGCCGGGCATATACCTTCCCTATTCCGTCGGATATTTGGAAATCTGTGAACTCCGGGACCTGTATCTGACAATAGAAGGCACCGATGCCTCCCTGTTGCCGTTCCATACCTTTTTCCTTACCACGGGACCGGCTCCTTTCGAAATGATAAAAAAAGCTCTGTTAACGGAGTTTCAATAAGCCCTGTCGTTTCGATTGTTATGGATTTCCGAAATAAATTATTAACTTTTTCATAAGATTATTGTTCTTCTTGTGTGTTTTTAGTATAATAATACCACAAAAAGAAGGAGGTTTTTTGTTATGAGAAGGCAGTTACTAACAAAGCTTTTTGCCTTAGCTACCTGTGCAGTTCTGGGTGTGGGCTTGTTTGGGGCAAGCGCCGCATCCGTAGCGGAAGCAAAAAGCGACAGTGGCAGACTAACGGGTGGGTCCGTAAAGTCCGCCACCAACCACAATCCGGTGATGGACCACAAATTCGGGGCAGACCCGTATGCCATGGTCTACGACGGAAGAGTGTATATTTACATGACCAATGACAGTCAGCAGTTCGACGGAACGAACAAGAATCGGAACGGTCAGCCGAGTGCGGAAAACGATTACAGTAAGATTTCTACCATTAACGTAATTTCTTCCGCAGACATGGTGAACTGGGTAGACCACGGAGAAATCGATGTAGCCGGGATTGCTTCCTGGGCGAAAAATTCCTGGGCTCCGGCAGCATGTCACAAAACCATTAACGGCAAAGAAAAGTTCTTCCTGTACTTTGCGGACAACGGAAGCGGCATCGGTGTTCTGGAAGCGGATTCCCCAATCGGTCCGTTCCGCGAGCCGGCCACCGGCAGCCGCCTGATTTCCTGGGGTTCTCAGGCAGCAAGCGGTGTGACCTGGTTGTTCGACCCGGCGGTTCTTGTGGATGATGACGGTACCGGCTACCTGTACTACGGCGGCGGTATTCCGGGCAATTCCCAGTACGACCAGAACTACCCGAACACTGCGAGAGTGGTTCGGCTTGCTGACAACATGGTACAGGTAAGCGGCAATGCTGTAGCCATTAATGCACCGGGCCTGTTCGAAGACTCCGGGATTCATAAGGCAAACGGCAGATATTACTACACCTATTGTTCCAACTTCACAAACGACCTTTCCTCCACGGGCAGAGGAAATATTTGTGTTATGGAAGGCTCCGGTCCGATGGGACCGTTCAATTTCGTAGGTGTTGAAGTCGGATCGTAGCCATGTCGTTCTGTGTGC
>JAZUBD010000172.1:0-2339 GCA_045638305.1 Lachnospiraceae bacterium | reverse complement strand
GTGACCACCAGAAAGGATGAAACGGTCTCTGTTTGCCCAGTCCGGATTCGCCGGATTGTGCTTCATTTCCTTTGCCCAAAGCTCGTAAGCAACAGCAGCAGCACCAAGCGGAAGACCCGGATGACCGGAATTCGCCTTCTGTACGGCATCAGCTGCAAGAACGCGGATCGCGTTTACAGACATGTTATCAATCGTACTCATGTATAGTACCTCCATTTTTCATTATTATGGGGTAGGCAAAAAAACCTACCCCTATGTGTCGGTGAATATTACTTGCCAAATACAGCGATGTAGTCCTTCTGGAACTTCTCGATACCCTGATCGGTAAGCGGGTGCTTGGTCATGGTCTCGATTACGGAATACGGAACCGTAGCGATGTCAGCGCCTGCTAAAGCACAGTCGGTAACGTGAATCGGATTTCTTACGCTTGCAGCGATGATCTGAGTATCGATATCATCGTACATAGCGAACATATCGGAAATGGTGCGGATTAAATCGATACCCGGCATAGAGATGTCGTCAAGTCTGCCAAGGAACGGAGAAACGTAGGTAGCACCTGCTCTTGCAGCAAGAAGAGCCTGGTTAGCGGAGAATACTAAGGTAACGTTGGTCTTAATACCCTCAGCAGCCAAAGCCTTGGTAGCCTTTAAGCCTTCTACGGTCATCGGAATCTTAACAACCATGTTCGGATGAATCTTTGCAATCTCTCTACCCTCAGCGATCATACCCTCTGCATCAACAGTGGTAGCCTTAACCTCGCCGCTGATCGGTCCGTCAACGATGTCGGTGATCTCCTTGATTACTTCCTCGAAGATTCTGCCTTCCTTCGCAATCAGGGACGGGTTGGTGGTAACGCCGCAAATAACGCCCATGTCATTTGCCTTCTTAATGTCTGCTACATTCGCAGTGTCGATAAAAAACTTCATGGATAAATCCTCCTTAAAATAATATCGTTTGTTATAAATGCTCAGATACCATCACTATACACCAAAAACAAGAATATTTCAATCTTTTTTTCGTAATGGGCAAAAAAACCTTTATTTCGAAAGCTCCGTCAGCTCCGCAAACCGATATCCCTCTGCCTTAAGATTATCAATTACATCTCCCAGCGCCTGGGTATTGGATTCGGATACATTATGCATCAGCACAATGGTCCCGTTATGGTGATAGGTATTAAAATGGTCTACCACATATGCCTTACCCGGCTGGTCATTCACGTCATAATCATAGTAAGCAATACTCCAGAAAATCGAAGCATAGCCCATATCCTGCGTAACTTTCAAGGTACGTTCGCTGTATTCCCCCATAGGCGGGCGGAAAAACGGATCAATGGGATAACCGGTCTGCTCTTCCATCACTCTTGCCACTTCGTGCAGTTCTGCTTCCAGCTCCTCCGGTGTCAAATCCGGTGAGCTCAAATGTCGCACCGTATGGTTGCCCACCAGATGTCCTTCGTCCTTCATCCGTTTCACATAATCCGGATTCTTTACAATGAAATCCTTGGTCACAAAGAACATAACCTTCACACCTTTTTCCGCTAGGGTATCCAAAATCGAAGGTGTAAACCCGTTTTCATATCCACAGTCAAAGGTCAGATAAATGACTTTATCCTCCTCCTGTGCATTCTTATCCAGATAATAAGCGGAATACGGCCCAATCGGAAATTCCTCTCCGCTTCCGGACGGTTTATGGTCCGTATTTCGCCGGAACCACCATGCTTTTTTATCGTTGGAGTATTCCTCGTAGTTTTCGTTTATGATTTTAATTGCCCCCGGCATACGGTTGGGATGATCCGACGGTTCTATCAACGGTGTGGCGGTCTCCGACGGAGTCTGTGTAGCAGACTGATTTTCCTCAATGAGCTTGTCCGGATTCTCCTCCGAGCCCTCTCCCGGTGTCATTGTCAGCTCCGGATTTTGCGTTGTCTCCGGATTCCGTTCTCCTATTGCTCCCGATGTTGTACCCGGCTTGTCTCCTGTCTCGCTTCCCGGTATGGTATCCTGCACCGGTGCTGCAGTTGCCTCATCCTTATCGTCCGGTGCTTGTGTCAGCTCCGGTTCATTGGTTGCTTCCACCGCAGGTGTTGCCGTCACATTTGTAGCAAAAACTCCCTTTTCCTGCTCGTTTCCGGTACTAATGCATATTCCGATAAATGCCAAAGCTACGATGAAATAAACTGCTTCAGCTATCCATTGTTTCTTCATTGATATTCCTCTTTCCACAATACAAAACTTCTATATAAACACAAAGTCTTATGTACAATCTCTTTGATTATTATACAAGAAAACCAACAAAAAAAGCAATCCTACGATTGCCCTTTTGTATTCTTATAATGAGCC
>JAZUBD010000171.1:0-5024 GCA_045638305.1 Lachnospiraceae bacterium | reverse complement strand
CTTCACATTCACGCTCACGATATTTACGGTTTGTCCCAGATTATGTGACCGGGTGTTGCCTGTGACTGTATTTATCATAAGGGTCTTCATGTATACGAGGATAATTTCCTTCCGGAGATTATCAGTCCGGAGACTTTGCTTCCTGTACCGGAGGGTGAGACCGGTGAGTTGGTATTTACGACGCTGACCAAGGAAGGTATTCCGCTTATCCGTTATCGTACCAAGGATTTGACCAGCATTTCCTATGATAAGTGTGAGTGTGGCAGAACCTTAGCTCGTATCAGTCGTTTCAAGGGACGTTCCGACGATATGTTAATCATCCGCGGTGTCAATGTGTTCCCGTCCCAGATCGAAGCAGCACTTCTTGAAATGTCCGGTACCACACCGAATTACTTTATGATTGTAGACCGTGTGAACAATCTGGATACCTTAGAGGTACAGGTAGAAGTAGAGGAGCGTTTCTTCTCCGATGAAATTAAGGAGCTGGAGCGTCTTAATAAGCAGATTGTACATACCATCCAGCAGGCCATCGGTCTGGCTGTAAAGGTAACGCTTGTAGAGCCGAAGACTTTAGAGCGTAGCATGGGCAAGGCGGTTCGTGTACTGGATAAGAGAAAGCTGGTTTAAGTGAGGGCTGCCTGTGTGGCAGGGAAAGGAGACGCATATGTATTTAGAGCAGTTATCGGTTTTTATGGAAAATAAAGTCAGCCGTTTAAATGAGGTATTACTTCAGTTAAAAACGAGCAAAGTAAATGTGTTATCTTTAAGTCTCGCGGATACCAGTGAATTCGGAGTGCTTCGTCTGATTGTGGATAATCCGGAGGAAGGCCGCAAGGTATTAAAGGAAAACGGTTTTTCCGCAAGACTTACCAAGGTGCTTGCAATCAAGCTTCCGAATGAAGTGGGTACATTACAGGGCGTTTTGGAAGTTTTGGGTAATGCAGGCATGAACGTAGAGTATATGTATGTGCTTGCCAATGCCAAGGAATTTTCCGGCATGATTCTTAAGACCGGTAATCCGGAAGAGGCCGCAAAGATTTTGGCAGATGCGGGCATTGAGTTTGTGAAAGCAGAGGAAGTAGGTAAAATTGGAGCGTAAAATCATTGATTTTCATACGCACGCATTTCCGGATAAAATCGCCGGAAAAACAATTGAACTGTTATCAAAAAAAGGCGGGATTCCGGCTCATACGGACGGCACCTCCGAGGGACTTCGGAGGGCGCTGTCAGGGGCCGGGATTTCTCTTGGGATTGTGTTGCCGGTGGTAACAAGGCCGGAACAGTTTGAGTCAATTACCCGGTTTGCAACACAGATAAACGAGTCCGGAAACGGTCTGTTGTCCTTCGGAGGAATCCACCCGGATACAGCCGATTATAAAAAGGAATTAAAGATACTTTCCGACCTGGGATTTCGGGGAATTAAGCTTCATCCGGATTATCAAGGTGTATATTTTGACGATATCCGTTAT
This sequence comes from Lachnospiraceae bacterium, assembly GCA_045638305.1. GTDB lineage: Bacteria > Bacillota > Clostridia > Lachnospirales > Lachnospiraceae > SIG307. The sequence goes on along the minus strand of JAZUBD010000171.1, from coordinate 3,555 downwards.
CTGCGGATTATCGAGTATGCATCGGAGCTGGGTTTTATTATCATTACCCATGCGGGTGTGGATATCGGATTTCCGGATGTGGTACGGTGTACGCCGAAGAGGGCGCTTAAGGTCCTTCGGGAGGTGAAGCCGGACAAGCTGGTACTTGCCCATATGGGGGGCTGGAGTCTTTGGGAAGAGGTAATTGATACCCTTGCGGGAGAGCAGGTATATATGGATACCGCCTATTCCATGGGGCATATTTCCGAGGAACAGTTTATGACCCTTTGCCGGACGCACGGTGCGGAAAGGATTTTGTTTGCTACGGATTGTCCGTGGGGAAATCCGAAGAAAGATGTGGAGACCTTTTTCTCTATGCCGTTAACTTCGGAAGAGCAGAATCTGATATTGTACAAGAATGCGGAGCGGTTGTTGGGTAGGGAGAAAACGTGACATCGGTTTTGCTATAAAAAAATGAAAAATATCTGCCCAGAGGGGTTGACAAATTCCGAAAGGGCAGATATAATTATGCCATGATGCTTCATTGCTTTAAAGCGCAACGCTATGAAGCGCAACGCTTTAAAGTGAAAATGAAGTAAGACAGAAGAAACTTTGAAAGAAAGAAGGAGAACAATTATGTTAGTAAAGATTATTCTGTTGATTGTCTTTTTTGGTACCATGATCGGTGTGGGCATATATTCCAGACGACATGCTACCGATGTAAACGGCTTCGTGCTGGGCGGTAGAGGGGTAGGTCCGTGGCTTACGGCTTTTGCATATGGAACCTCCTACTTTTCCGCAGTGGTATTTGTGGGTTACGCGGGACAATTCGGATGGAAATACGGTATGTCCGCTACCTGGATTGGTATCGGAAATGCATTAATCGGATCTTTGCTGGCATGGGTAATTCTCGGTCGCCGCACCCGTATTATGAGCAAGCATTTTTCTTCGAAGACTATGCCGGATTTCTTCGGAAAGAGATATGAGAGCAATGCGCTTCGAATTGCGGCATCCGTAATTGCGTTTATTTTCCTGATTCCGTATACCGCATCCGTATACAACGGATTGTCCCGTTTGTTCGGAATGGCATTTGATATTCCGTATTCTGCGTGCGTTATCGGTATGGCGGTATTGACCGGAGTGTATGTTATCCTGGGCGGATATATGGCAACAGCGATTAACGATTTTATTCAGGGAATTATTATGTTATTCGGTATTGTTGCGGTTATCGCAGCAGTGTTAAACGGCCAGGGCGGTTTCTATGAGGCAGTGAAGAATTTGGCGGAGTTTGAGAGTGATGTGGCAGTTACCGCAGGTCAGAAGGGTGCATTCACTTCTTTCCTGGGTCCGGACCCGTGGAATCTGTTCGGCGTGGTAGTGCTTACCTCTCTGGGAACCTGGGGCCTGCCGCAGATGGTACATAAGTTTTATGCAATTAAGGATGAGAAGTCTGTTCGGACCGGTACCATTATTTCCACTTTGTTTGCGATAGTGATTTCCTGTGGATGTTATTTCCTTGGCGGTTTCGGCCGTTTGTTTGACGGCCCGGAGATTTACGGTGCCAACGGTGCCATTGTGTACGATGCCATTGTGCCGACCATGTTGTCGAAACTTTCGGATATCTTAATCGGTATCGTAATCGTACTGGTGCTTTCCGCATCCATGTCTACCTTGTCTTCTCTTGTTATGACTTCCAGTTCTACCCTTACACTGGATGTGATTAAGGGAAGCATTGCAAAGAAGATGAGTGAGAAAAAGCAGCTTCTTTGGATGAGAGTGTTGATTGTATTCTTTATTGTGGTTTCTGTAGTAATTGCTTTGGATCCTCCGGCATTTATTGCACAGCTCATGGGTATCTCCTGGGGAGCTCTGGCCGGTGCCTTTCTGGCTCCGTTCTTATACGGTTTATACTGGAAGGGCGTTACAAGGGCTTCCGTTTGGGCAAGCTTTGCAACCGGTGTGGGTATTACCGTTGCAAATATGTTCTTCAAGTTTATCGCATCTCCGATTAATGCAGGTGCAATTGCTATGGTTGCCGGATTGATTATTGTGCCGGTGGTGAGTCTGGTTACGCCGAAGCTGAAGAAGGAAACGGTAGAAGCGTGCTTTGCTTGCTACAATAAGAAGGTTGTGGTAGAAAATAAGGTGGCACTTCCGAAGGAAGAGAATGAGGACGGGCAGCGGTAAAACTGTCGATTTTAGTTGCAATACGCCGGGAAAAGAGGTAAACTGGTAGAGGGAGATAGTTTAGAGAAAGGTACCGGTATCGGTTACAGAGGCGTGTGCAATGAGTTCAAATAACAGAAGAACCAATACAAACGTAATAAGTAAAATGATGAATGCAGGAAAGAGAGCAGTCGCAGGGGTGCTCTCTTTCGTCATGGATAAATGGAATTCCCTTCACAGGGAAACGAAAAAGGTATTCGGGATATCGTTGGTAGCAGGGCTTGTTTTGGTGGCTACGGTAGTTGTGCTGGCGATTCGTTTGGGGAATGTGACGAAGGAACTGGATTCCGTACAGGCCATGTCATCGAATCTGCAGCAGGAGCTTACCCGTGTCACGAACGAGATGGAGACAGTCCTGCAAAAGGGGCCTGCGACGGAAGTGCCGCAACCGACAATTGCGCCTACCACGGCAGTGACTGCGACTCCTATACCGACGGCTACGCCGGAACCGGATAAGTATATTGTGTGTATCGACGCCGGTCACGGAGGTGAGGATGGCGGTGCGGTAAAGACCGTAAACGGAGTGGATGTACGTGTGGAAAAGGACGATAATCTCCGGATGGCAATGCTGTTCCGAGAAGCGTTAAAAGAATATGATATTGAAGTGGTAATGACAAGAGAAACGGACGAAAAATTGGGTCTTTCGGAGCGTGCACAGATAGCGAATGCGGCCGGTGCGGATGTGCTGATTTCTTTTCACCGGAATGCCTATGCCGGCACGGGAGAGGTACAGGGAGTGGAGTATTGGATTCATAACAGCAGACCGGCGGATGCGGAAAGTCTGGCGCAAAGAATATCGGCAGAGGTGGTAAAAGTAGGAGGTATGCTGAACCGGGGGGTAAAGTACGGAACCATTGCCAGTTCGAAAGAAAATTACGCCATCAATCGTGAGGCCAATATGGCCAGTATGATTATTGAACTGGGCTTTATATCCAGTGAGTCCGACAACGCGGCATTGGACGAACACGGGGAAGACTATGCCAAAGGAATGGCAAAAGCAGTCTATGAATGGCTGGAAGAACAGGCGTCAACCCGATAAAGGTTGAAAAATCGGTGCTTTTGTGATAAAATGTAAGTAAGTTACATGGAAAACTTTGACAAAGGAGAAGGCATGAAGAAGACACCGATAGTACTGGTAGTAGTATATTTACTGATCAGTTGTATGGTGGCGGTGGGATACAATCGTATTGGGAAACAAGAAGATGCTGCAGCGCAGGTGTGGAATTCGATAGATTCCGAGACGGATTCGATACAAACAGCAGATATTGAGTCGGGACCGACACGGACGGACGAGACGTTGCCGGGAGCGGATACGGAGGATAAGACAGCGGCAGGCGAGGATGAGGAAGG